>JAOAIJ010000039.1 GCA_026414765.1 Clostridia bacterium
CCTGATATAATATCTCATAGTTAGCTCCTTTACTAATTTTGGGATTGTATCGGTCGGGACACAAACCTAATCTTAGCCAAAGGAGTTTTATTTTTCTACCGTAAATGTTTTCCTATAAATTTAATGCAATGTTACTGAGTAAATATATTTTTTGGATTTATCCAAAAGACTGTCATAGGCATATATATTACCTTTTTCATAGTACCCAACCACCGCTGTGCGGTTTTGGTCTTTATCATACACGGTTTTAATCGGATATGCATGGCTGGCATCTATTGAATCGGTATATGCAACGAGTGTGTACTCAAGATTCTTGGAAGAGTCGTCCACACTTTTTGTCCACTTGAGGATATATGTATACATTTCCTTTCCGTCATCAAGGAAGGCTTCTTCAGCTTGATTGACAGTATCAACGTATACATAGGCCGGAGAAGGAGGACTGTCTAAAACGGGACCTTTATAGCCTATCGCGTTCAGCCAATATTGTTTGGCTTTAGGTACATTGGATGCTACCTGTATTTCACTGTTTTCCTGTGGTGAGAAATTATAAATATCTGTGCTGATGACTGCTTTGGCGGAAGAATTCTGTGAAAAACCCGAGATATCATGAAATACCCTGCTGGTTTTTCCTGTTGAAGAGCCGAAATAAGCCACATAGTCTTCTGCAGCTATTTCTGCAAGACTCCATTTATGTTCTCCGTTGTTGATCTTTTTATGATTTAAAAGACCGCGGACCTTTTGGTATTCAGTATTTTTATAGCCCGGAAGTTTGTTTTCCTTTTGAAGCATGTAGTAAATGGTAAAGTGGTGTCCATATTCATGGGAGAGGGTGCGTGCGATTTTGGGGATGGTATCCTCGGTGTTGCAATTATATAAGTTGATATAATTATTTGACTGGAGAGTTATTTTTCTATTTTGCCCCTGGGTATAACTATACCTGTAATCCCCGGATGCAGAGCCGTGTTGGTCGGGGTAAAGATAGATTTCCTTTAATTTGTCCATTTCATGACCGTGAAAGTTTTTATGAAGTTCGTCAACAACCGATTTTAGCTTTCCCACAGTATTCCATTTGGAGGAAAAGCTAATCACCTTTATTTTACCGCTGTCATAGGAAGCTACTTTTTTGTACCCATAATAGTCCTGCTTTGCGTGTGCTGCAAGTGAAGTAAGTACAAGGCATGCGGCTATAGACATAAGAAAGAGTAGTTTTTTCATAGTATTAAGCCCCCAATGCTAAGACATGTATCTTTATTTTAATATGATTTCATAGGATAGTAAATAATCGGATAAATTTGTCTTATTCTAAAGTAGGTATTCTTTCATTGTAAATTTTTACGAAAAAGTATAGTTTTTAATGGAAATAGTTAAAAATATAAATATGGTTATGAAATATGGAAAAAGAGGGGGATATTATGGCAAACAATAAAAAGTTTTATCAGCATAATGACTTTGAAAAGGTATTAAAAGAATACCTGAAATACGGGAGAGAAAGATTAGAGTGTGACTTGACAGGTACAAGAGAGGCGATAAAACTTATCGCCCGGGATAAAACAAGGGAATTTATTCAGACGATGGACAGGGGACTAAACAAAGAGGAGCGGATCTTTCTAAGTGCTTTGTTTATATCCTGTATGCATAAATCCTTTTGCTACGGGTATGGAATTGGAAGGATTGAAGGAAAGCGCTGCAATAATATTTATTTATAGTTAAAGGATTACGTATACTCAGAAAAATCTACACAATTCTAAAAATATTATTGACATGGCAAAAAAATGCTGATACAATTTAATACAATTATATGTTTATGATCTATCTGCAATGAAGGAATCAAAGATATATTCGATTGCTAAAGAGAGTCGGTGGTTGGTGAAAACCGATGCATGAGGTATATGTATAACTCATTCCGGAGCTCTACTGCCGAAAGTATAAAGTAAGTAGTAGCGGTAACTACGTTACAGTTTGAGTATTGAAGTTTAGTACTCTTAAAGTGCATATATTTGAATATATGCGAAATCAGGGTGGTACCACGAATGAGATACCCCTTCGTCCCTGCAAACAAATTTGCAGTGATGAAGGGGTTTTTAGTTTGTTTTTTCCATAGATGTGCATAATATACCTATTGGATTTTTTAAGGGTTATTCCATAAGGACCTTGATTCAAATTTTGAATATGTGATTTAAAATTTCAATTATCCGGGAGGAGGAAAATCAATGAAAATTTCAGGAGCACAGGCAATGATTAAGGCATTGGAACTTGAACAGGTTGAAGTAATATTCGGCTATCCCGGAGCGGCAATTTGTCCATTTTATGATGCCTTGTTAGAGTCAAAAATCACTCATATTCTTACAAGACAAGAGCAGGGAGCGGCACATGCTGCAAGTGGATATGCCAGAGTAACCGGAAAGGTAGGCGTTTGTGTTTCAACTTCCGGCCCGGGTGCTACCAATCTTATTACCGGAATAGCAACAGCATATATGGACTCCATACCTATGGTTGCCATTACGGGGCAGGTAGCAACTGAACAGATTGGAAAAGATGTTTTTCAGGAAGCAGATATCACCGGGGCAACAGCTCCATTTTGCAAGCACAGCTATCTGGTGAAAAAAGCGAAGGATCTGCCCAGAATCATCAAGGAAGCTTTTCATATTGCTTCTACAGGCCGGCCAGGTCCGGTTGTAATTGATATACCCATCGACGTGCAAACAAAAGAAATAAAATTTGAGTATCCCGAAGAAGTTGATATAAAGGGCTATAAGCCTACGTATAAAGGACATCCTGTGCAGATCAAGCGGATTGCCGATGTAATTCAAAAGGCCAAAGCTCCTGTTATCATTGCAGGAGGTGGCGTGGTCAATGCCAATGCATCCGAAGAACTTGTACGGTTATCGGAAAAATGCAGTATACCTGTCGCAACTACCCTGATGGGGATCGGTGCAGTGCCTTCCGCTCACGAGATGCATATCGGAATGATAGGATCTCATGGGGTTTATACGGCAAATTATGCACTTAACAATGCGGATTTGCTTATCATTATGGGTGCGCGTGTTGCGGACAGAGCCATGAGCACTGCAAATAAAATTGCGCAAAAGGCACACATTGTCCATATTGACATCGACCCTGCTGAAATCGGTAAAAATATTGAAGCAGCAACCCCTGTTGTGGGAGATGTCAAACTCATCTTAAAAGATTTGGTGGAGATTATAGCAAAAGGGGATGTAGAACCTTGGGCAAACACCATTAAAAAAATTAAAGCAGAGAAAACCCAGAAAAACCTTGAGGAAGGCGGGGAAAGCTTTGTTAGGCCCCAATACCTGTTCTCAATACTTTCGGAGGTTGTTGGCGAGGACACCATTGTTGCTACCGAAGTGGGACAAAACCAAATATGGGCAGCTAACTACTATAAGGTAAAGAACCCAAGGACATTTATTACCTCCGGCGGTATGGGGACCATGGGATATGGACTTCCCTCCGGAATCGGTTCAAAAATCGGAGCTCCGGATAAAAAAGTAATTGTTGTGGCGGGGGATGGGAGTTTTCAGATGTCCATGCAGGAATTGGGAACCATGAAGCAAAGCAAAGTGGATGTAAAAATTATTGTTTTTAACAACTCAAGGCTGGGTATGGTAAGAGAGCTGCAAAAAAACAAGTACTGCGGCCGGTACTCCCAGGTCTATTTGGAAAGCAATCCTGACTTTGTAAAATTAGTTGAGGCATACGGTTTTAAAGGAGAAACCATCCGAAGCAATCAGGAAGTCAAAGGCGCACTGGAAAGAATGCTGGCAGACGATGGGCCATACCTTTTGGAATGTATCGTAGATCCGGAAGAGCCTACGTTATAAAGAATAAATTGTTGTAGATTTGAAGTTAAAGCGGCATGAGGAATTTTGAATCCATAATGCCTAAAACATAAGATTGCATCACCTTAATGAGGGGAGAGAAGAATTATGGCGAAGCATACACTATCTGTACTTGTTGAAAACCATGCGGGAGTATTATCTAGAGTCGCTGGTTTATTCAGCCGAAGGGGATTTAACATCGACAGCCTGGCAGTGGGGGTTACGGAAAATCCTGAAATATCCCGTATTACCATTGTTGTTGAAGGGGATGACTATACCGTTGAACAGGTGAGCAAGCAGCTCAATAAACTGATTGATGTTATCAAGATCAAGCAGCTTGAAAAATCGGATTCAGTTAGCAGGGAACTGGCACTTATCAAGGTAACCGCTACAGCTTCTACCAGGGCTGAAATTATTCAAATTGTAGAAATATTCAGAGCTAAGATTGTTGACGTTTCAAAGAATACATTGACAATTGAGATATCCGGCGGTACCGAAAAGGTTGCAGCACTGGAAGATATGCTAAAACCTTTCGGAATTAAAGAAATTGTAAGAACGGGGACCATTGCCATCGAAAGAGGCAATAAGTATATAAAAGCAACCAATAATAATGAGGAGTGATTTTTAAAATGGCTAAAATGTATTATGACAGTGATTGTAATTTAGGATTATTGAAAGGAAAAACCGTAGCAATTATCGGTTATGGCAGCCAGGGGCATGCACATGCACAGAACCTTCATGATAGCGGAGTTAACGTAATTGTAGGCTTGCATCCTGCATCGGAAAAAAGACAGCAGGTTGAAGCAGATGGATTAAAGGTGCTTGATACTGCTGAAGCTGCTAAAGCAGCAGATGTAATCATGATACTTGTTCCTGACCAGATACAGCCTGATGTTTATGAGCAAAGCATCAAACCGAACCTTAAGGAAGGAAATGTATTGATGTTTGCTCACGGCTTCAGCATTAATTACTTCCAGATAGTACCACCGAAATTTGTTGACGTTATTATGGTGGCGCCAAAAGGGCCTGGACATACTGTTAGAAGCCAGTACAAGGAAGGAAGAGGAGTTCCTGCATTAATTGCTGTATATCAAGATGCTTCAGGAAAAGCAAAGGATTATGCACTTGCATATGCTGCAGGAGTGGGAGCAGGAAGAGCAGGAATACTTGAGACTACTTTCAGGGAAGAAACAGAAACAGACTTGTTTGGTGAGCAGGCAGTTCTCTGTGGCGGAGTTACAGAGCTGATGAAGGCCGGTTTTGAAACACTTGTAAATGCAGGATATCAGCCGGAAATTGCGTACTTTGAATGTGTGCATGAAATGAAGCTTATAGTAGATCTGATTAATCAGGGCGGCTACGCCTACATGAGGTATTCAATCAGTGATACAGCCGAATATGGTGACTATGTAACCGGAAAGAGAATTATTACTGAAGAAACTAGAAAAGAAATGAAGAAAGTACTTGAAGAAATTCAAGACGGGAAGTTTGCAACTAATTGGATTACGGAAAACAAATCCGGCGGAAGATCCAACTTCCTAGCTATGAGAAGAAAAGAAGCAGAACATCAGGTAGAAAAAGTAGGGGCAGAGCTTAGAAAAATGATGAGCTGGCTGAAGAAATAAAGCCTTCGGCCCGGCAACAGGCTATGGCTATTACGATAAGTAGTAAAAGATAAATATAGACAAAACCCTCATCTCCGGCCCTTCTCCCTATATAGGGGGAAGGGTGGAGGATAGAAGGGTATAAGCATGATAATAGCTTTGCAGGCCCGGCGTGATTTATCCGGTAGGTTAAGTTGATTCAACCCGGCCGCAGCGTAGATATTTATGAATATGAGATTGAAAACATAGAAAAGGACATACCTGAAGATTAGATAATAGAAAGCGGGTACAAAATGTCCATTCATGGTTAGGAGGTTTTTATGACCAGACAGATAAAAATATTTGATACAACTTTAAGAGATGGGGAGCAAACTCCCGGAGTAAACCTGAATATACAGGAGAAGCTGGAGATAGCAAGGCATCTGGTACGATTGGGCGTAGATGTGATAGAAGCTGGTTTTGCTATTTCTTCCCCGGGTGATTTTGAGGCTGTAAAGGCAGTAGCAGAAAACATAAAAGGGGCTACGGTAGCAAGCCTTTGCAGAGCAGTTGAGAAGGATATCGACAGGGCGTGGGAGGCAGTTAAAGGTGCTGAAAGCCCCAGAATCCATACATTTATAGCTACATCGGACATTCATATGAAGTATAAGCTTAAAATGTCTGAAGAAGAAGTACTTGCTAGGGCAGTAGCTATGGTCAAATATGCTAAAAAATACTGTACTGATGTAGAATTTTCTGCTGAAGACGCAAGCAGGACAAGAGTAGAGTTTTTATACAGGGTTGTAGAGGAAGTAATAAAAGCCGGGGCTACAGTAGTTAATATCCCGGATACGGTGGGTTATGCCGCTCCTGTAGAGTTTGGCAAGCTCATAAAAGGTATTAGGGATAATGTCAGCAATATAGATAAGGCGGATATAAGTGTTCACTGCCATAATGACCTTGGCCTGGCAGTGGCAAATACCCTTGCAGCTATGGAAAATGGTGCAACACAGCTTGAATGCACAGTTAACGGTCTTGGTGAAAGGGCGGGCAATGCGGCGATTGAAGAAATCGTAATGGGTATAAACACCAGAAAAGATTATTATGATATATTCCATAAAATCGATACCACCCAGATATATAGAACGAGTAAGCTTGTAAGCAGCCTCACAGGTGTAAATGTTCAGCCGAACAAGGCAATAGTAGGAGCAAAT
This sequence comes from Clostridia bacterium, assembly GCA_026414765.1. Lineage (NCBI taxonomy): Bacteria > Bacillati > Bacillota > Clostridia > Clostridia bacterium. The sequence continues at coordinate 6,634 of JAOAIJ010000039.1, forward strand.
GCTTTTGCTCACGAGTCCGGAATACATCAGCATGGTGTATTGTCAGAAAAGAGTACGTATGAGATAATGACTCCCGAGTCAATAGGGCTGGCCCAAAACAGGATGGTACTTGGAAAGCTTTCCGGAAGGCATGCTTTTGAAGACCGTTTGAAGGAAATGGGTTATACGACTCTTACTTCAGATGAAATACAAAAGGCTTTTGAAAAGTTCAAGAGTCTTGCTGATAAGAAAAAGGTTGTTTTGGACAGGGATATTGAGGCACTTGTAGAAGAAAAAGTATCTCAGGTACCCGAAATTTTTGAGCTTGACAGCTTTCAGATAAACAGTGGAAACAAACTGGTTTCTACATCAATGGTGAGTCTTATCAGAAACGGTAATGCAATTACAGAAGCTGCAACAGGCGATGGTCCTGTAGATGCTGCTTTTAACGCTATAGAAAGAGCTGTAGGAATCAGCCTGGAACTGGAAGACTACGGTCTGAGAGCTGTTACCGAAGGAAAGGACGCTCTTGGAGAGGTAACAGTCAGGGTCTTGAAAGATGGTAAGATTTTCGTTGGAAGAGGCGTAAGTACGGATATTATTGAAGCCAGTGTAAAGGCATATATAAATGCTATCAACAGAGCGATAAGTGAGCTTGGTGAAGGTATAATCAACAAAGATTGACAGAAGGAAATAAATTATTAATTATTGTTAATAACTATCTGTTTAAAGCTTAGAGAAAACAAGTGTAGCTGCTCTAAGCTTGCTTTGTAATGAGTAAGAAAGTATGATTGTTCTTTACTTGTCAGGCTAACCAGGAAGGTAAATTAATTGTGATCAGCAGTTGAATTAATAGGGGAGGGGATAAAGTGAGTAAAAAGATATTCATATATGATTCGACTCTTCGAGATGGAGCTCAGGCTCAAGGGATTTCATTTACGGTCGAGGATAAGCTGAAAATCGTGGAGAGGCTTGATAAGCTGGGTGTAAGCTATATAGAAGCTGGAAATCCGGGGTCTAACCCCAAGGATCTGGAATTCTTCGACAGAATTAAGAAAATAGAATTTAAGAATGCAAAGGTTATTGCTTTTGGCAGCACCAGAAGGGTAAACATAGCGGTAGGTGAGGATGCAAATGTAAAATCGCTTCTTAAAGCTGATACACCTGCCATAGCAATATTCGGGAAAAGTTGGGATTTCCATGTGTCCGAGGTTTTAAAGACTACTTTGGATGAAAACCTGAAAATGATTTATGATACTATTAATTTCTTTAAAAATAAGGGGAAAGAAGTGGTTTTTGATGCTGAGCTTTTCTTCGAAGGCTATAGGTCAAACCCTGAGTATGCTATTAAGACACTCAAAGCTGCCTACGATGCAGGCGTGGATAGTATCTGCCTTTGTGAAACTACAGGAGGCTCCCTGCCGTCGGAGATTTATGATGTTACATTGAAAGTGGTAAAAGAATTTGATATCCCTATAGGAATTCATTGCCATAACGACAGCGGAATGGCAGTGGCAAATTCAATAATGGCTGTTCAGGCCGGTGCTACTCAGGTACAGGGAACAATTAACGGATATGGCGAGAGGTGCGGTAATGCAAATCTGTGTACACTGATACCTAATCTACAGCAGAAGATGGGGTTTGATTGCATACCGGAAAAAAATGTTGCATATATAACTTCAGTTGCCAGATATGTGAGTGAGATAGCAAATGTCATACTTGATGAGAGAGCTCCATATGTAGGAAGATGTGCCTTCGCACACAAGGCGGGCATGCATTCCGATGCAGTCAGTAAAAATCCAAAAACTTACGAGCATCTGGATCCTGAATCTGTGGGCAACGAAAGGACATTCCTGATGTCAGAGGTTGCCGGACGCAGTGCTGTGCTCAGCACGATAAATCAAGTAGATGAGAGTATTACGAAGGATTCTCCGGAGACCAGACTTATACTGGAAAAGCTAAAGGAAATGGAGTATCAAGGGTATCAATATGAGGGGGCAGAAAGCTCTTTTGAACTCATAATCAGGAAAGTCCTGGGGCGGTATGAGCCTTTGTTTGAACTACGGGAATTCAAGGTTATTGTAGATGAGCCATCCCTCGAAGGGGTAAATTCATCGGCTATGATAAAAATCAAGGTTGACGGGCAGGATGAGATTACTGCGGCGGAAGGCGACGGTCCTGTAAATGCTCTTGACAGGGCAGTAAGAAAGGCGCTTGAAAGATTTTATCCTAAGATAAAAGAAATGAAATTAACAGATTACAAGGTTAGGGTTTTGGATTCGGATCAAGCTACTGCAGCAAGGGTTAGAGTTCTTATTGAATCTACGGACGGATGCGAAGTATGGACTACGATAGGTGTATCAACTGACATTATTGATGCCAGTTGGAAGGCACTTGTTGATTCTATTGAATACAAACTTTTAAAGGACAAGGGAATGTAAGTTAGATTTTAATAAAGGATAATACCTGCTATACCTGGCAGTTTGTTACTGTCAGGTTTTTTGTTTATATATGTGCTTATTGCTAATAATATTTATATAAACGAGGTTGTTTATATATGCTGTTAATACTATAATTAAAGAAAGATGTGGTAGCAAATCTTTTTTAAGGAGAAAAGCTTTTGAGGTTGACTGGGAGAATAGTAAAGGACAGGATAACATTAAAAGAAGCGGTTGTTGAGAGTAAGGATGATAGTCTTAGCTATAGAGATGCATTGGAATATTGTCTGATACATCTTTGCAGGGAACTCGACATACAGGTTCCAATGTGGCTACGGAACAATACTGCAGAATTTGTAAATTACAGGAGAGCGATTTTTACAGAGGAGCACTTTGTTGAAAAAATCAACTTTGATAAATTTGAGATAAAAGTGATGTAAAATAAAAAATCCTGTCGGGCTTTCCTTTAAGTACTCCCTACAGGATTTCTTACATTTTTGTCTTTGTTTTTTCATATCTCTTTTGATATTGTTGTCATGAACCCTGGTTTTGGGATTTATTTCCCAGGTTTTTCTTGTTTCCAGCATGAGATAGATACTGCTTCTGAACTTTTTCATGGTAATACCCCCAATTTTATTAAATTTGTTATATTATAATATTAACACATATTTCGATAGGCTAAAAGCTCTGACATATAAAACGCGCGGTTTTCCAATCTGGATTGCAAGAAAGGCTTTTATCCCATACAAAAACAAGCCGGATCAAATGCCAGGATTATCTTTTTGAAGTGGCTGGAATGGAACTTTAAGCTAACCCTTTTCAAGTCCGATATTCTGTGCTATACTTAACAAGGTTTTGTTCAATTACATCAATGTGCGCGTATGCATAGATTTTACTCTAAAGTTGGAGCTGGTTTTGACTTTAGAGTTTTTAATGTGTAAAAACCAATGAGTAAAGATGGGGGTATAAAGATATGTATGATGTAGTAATTGTAGGAGCAGGAGCAAGCGGTATCTTTACTGCTTATGAATTAACGAAGGTAAATCCCGGCTTAAAGGTATTAATGATAGAAAAAGGACATGCCCTTGAAAAAAGAAAGTGCCCCATTGATGGTAAGAAAATAAAAGCGTGCCTGGATTGTAAGTCCTGCAGTATAGTAAATGGCTATGGCGGAAGCGGAAGTATGTCCGACGGTAAATATAATATTACAAATAACTTTGGCGGAGAGCTATATAAATACGTGGGTAAGGAAGAAGCACTAAATCTCATGAATTATGTTGATGAGGTCAACTGCAGCATGGGAGGCGCTGGTGCAAAGCTTTACTCCACAGCTAATTCCAGGCTGAAGACCGAAGCGCTTAAAAATGACCTACACTTGCTTGATGCACAGGTCAGACATTTCGGTACCGACAGAAACCTGGTCATACTGGAAAATATGTATAATCACCTGAAGGATAAAATTGAGATACTTTTTGATTCAGGAATAGAAGATATAGAAAAGACAGACAATGGATTTGCAGTATACACTAAAGATAAAAGTTTTAACTGCAGGGACTTGGTTTTGGCGACAGGCCGTTCAGGATCAAAATGGATTTCCAGCATCTGTGCTAAGCTGGGTATAAAAACCAGAAGCAACAGGGTTGATATAGGTGTACGTGTAGAATTGCCTGCTGCTGTGTTTGCACATATAACTGATGATGTTTATGAGAGCAAGATTGTATATAGAACCAAGAAGTATTCCGACCTGGTCAGAACTTTCTGCATGAATCCTTACGGGGAAGTGGTAACAGAGAATACCAATGGAATTGTTACGGTAAACGGGCATAGCTATTCAGACCCAAAGCTTCATACTGAGAATACAAACTTTGCGCTGCTTGTATCAAACAATTTTACCGAGCCGTTCAAGGATAGTAATGAATATGGTGAATCCATAGCCAGGTTGAGTAATATGTTGGGCGGAGGGGTACTGGTACAAAGATTTGGTGATCTCGTAAAAGGCCACAGGACAAATGAGCATAGGCTGATGCAGAGCTTTACTGTTCCTACACTTAGTGCAACACCGGGAGATCTGAGCCTTGTTATTCCGAAAAGGCAGCTTGACGATATCATAGAAATGATTTATGCATTGGACAAGATAGCACCCGGTACTGCAAATGAAAGTACTTTATTATACGGGGTTGAGGTTAAGTTCTATAATTCAAAGGTAGAGGTAGACAAAAACCTTGAAACGCAAGTAAGGGGTCTGTACATTCTGGGAGACAGCTCAGGTGTTACGCATTCACTGTCACAGGCATCAGCAAGCGGGGTACATGCTGCAAGGGTCATAGGAGATAAATACAATAATTGATTTTGAACGGTATGCCGAACAGGAAAAAACGGTATACCGTTTTAAAGTATGATAAGTAAGAAAAGAGAGGCAAATAGTATGAAAATGCCTGATAAAATCGGAAGTCAGATGTTTGCACCATGCGGAATAGATTGTATGGTCTGCTACGTACACCTCAGGGAAAAGAAACCCTGCAACGGATGTTTGGGCAGTGATGAAAACAAAACGGAGAGGTGCAGGCGTTGTGCAATCAAAGAATGTGCAAAAGAAAAGGGAATAACATACTGCATGAAATGTGGTGAATTCCCTTGCAGACAAATAAAGAATCTTGAAAAGAGCTATGTGAAAAGATATAAGACGAGCATTGTTGAAAACAGCATAATGGTGCGTGAAAACGGGTTTGATGCTTTTTTCTCAAGGGAAAGGCTGATTTGGACGTGCAAGGAGTGTGGCGGAGTATTATCCCTACATGATGCTGAATGCAGCGAATGTCATGACATGATAAGACGGTAAAATAAAATACTTACTCGATGACAGGAATTGTCACAGTTACAACCGTTCCTACATCCAGTTTGCTCTTGTAATTAATGCCATACTCGTCGCCGTAACTCAGTTTTATTCTTTGATTGACGTTTCTCATGGCATATCCGTGACTACCTGCAGTACTTTCAATTAGGGGGTTGGTTACAAGCTTATTCAGGCGTTCCAGCTCTTCTTCAGTCATTCCGGCACCGTTATCGGTGACTTCGTAGATAATAGTGGAATCGTCCTTTCTCTTTCCTAATATTTTAATAAAACCATGACCTTCTTTCCTGTTCAGACCATGTAGTATGGCATTTTCAACAATCGGTTGAAGTATGAGTTTTGGTGTCTTGCAATTCTCCACTTCTGAATCTATGTCTATCAAGTAATCCATAGTATCGCCGCATCTTATTTTCTGAATTGAAAGGTACTGCTTTACATGCTCAAATTCATCTTTTACCGGAATTTCTTCCCTGCCTCCGCTTAGGCCTATCCTGAAAAAGGTTGACAGTGAAGCGATCAGCCTTGATGCTTTTTCGCCATCGCCGGAAATTATAAGCCATTTTATTGAGTCAAGTGTGTTATACAAAAAGTGAGGATTAATCTGAGCTCTGAAAGCTTTCAGCTCTGATTTCCTTAGTGCATTCTGCTCGTCAACTATCCTGTTCAGCAATTCGTTTATCTTGTCCAGCATAAAGTTGAACTCGGTACTTAGTTGATTTACTTCTAAGCAGCCTTTTACATCGACTCTCTGGTTAAGGTTGCCATTCCTGGTTTCTTTTATATACACAAGTATCTTTTTCAGCGGATTTGAAACGTTGTTAATAATAAGCGCACTGACAAATATAATCAGAAGGAAAGCTAGTAACCCTATAATAATTACGGAGAACAAAGAGTTTGACAGAGAGTTGTCCAATTCTTTCACCGGAGCTGTTAAAATCAGTTTCCAGTTGTTAATGGAAATCGGAGAGCTGAAAATGAAATACTTCTCTCCGCCGATAAATCCCTCAAAAGAAATTGAACTGTTAACCGCTAACTTACTGATTGAATTGTTGTCGAAGTTTATTGTTTTTAGTAGTTGTGTCCTGTCCTCACTGGCTATAACAGTTCCTTTTTCATCAATAATATAAATATTACCTCTTTTCCCGAACTTTATATTGTCAATGAGCGTAGATAAGTTCTCAAGGTTGATACTTGCAGCTATGTAGCCGACATCCTCAGAAGTTTGGGGGTTGACCATATATCTTATCAGCATGAACTGATTCAGACGAGAACTGAATTCTTCGAGATTATTTCTAAGCATTTTTTCTGACGTACTGTTGTAGAAGTGGTCGGTCCATATTAATTTGCCTTTGTTTTCATAAGCTTTTTTAAACCAGGGATTGTCCAGCCCCTTGTTGATATTGTATGTGGTGAAATGTAATCTTCTTGCTACTACGGTGCTCCTGTCATTAATGTATATGAGATCGTCGACAAAGTTTTGAATATAGGCCAGGCCTTCCTGGTATATATCATACTTATTAAAGTCTATACAGTTATTCAAATACTTGTTTATTTCACGTTCACTTGTATCTTTCGATACAGAACTATAATTTATTATCCTTGAATCATTGGAGATCATAAGTATTGTATTTTCTACGATTTTCAGTCTGGAATTTACCTTATCGACAGTTTCCTGAAGAATCATATGACCGGATTCTGTGAAGTTGGCTTTTACCTGGCTTTGTGTCTTGGTATATGCAAATGCCATGACAGAAATCATAGCAGCAAGGATAATCAAGCCTATGACAATATTGATCTGTACATTAAGTGGGGATGAAATATATCTTTGTTTTATATATCTTACTAAACCTATTTTGGCTGTAATCTTCATGCTAATCCCTACTTTTTTTATTATAGATTCTTAAGAGATCTTTTTCTATGTTTTCTATAGCTGTTTTAGCATCAATCTTCTTTACCAGAGCACTGCTGAAATTCACCTGCATCGACTCGGAAATAGATGAGTAGCCTGGTGATACAGGTCTTAGCTTTGCAGTTCCGATAGAACTCTTGAATTGTGAAATCCAGGGATTTATTTTTAAAACTTCACTATTATTATAGGCAGATTGCCTCGTAGGGATATATCCTCCCATGACACTATCCACTATCTGCATCTCGTAAGAACTTGCCCATTTTATAAACTTCCATGCAAGTTCCTGGTTTTTTGTATGCCCGTTCATCATATAGTTCCAACCACCGAGTGCCATTATGCTTTTTTTGCCCTTTGGCCCCAGAGGCAGATTACAAACACCCACATTTCCTTTTACCTCTGAATTGTACATATTGTTTAGCTGCTTATATGCAAAAGCCCAATTCCTCATAAATATTGCAGTACCATCCTGAAATGCCAGCCGGGCATCTTCTTCTTCGAAAGTCAGGACATCGGGAGAAGTAATGTTTGAATTTGCAATATCTATAAATATCTGCAGACCTTCTATAGCTTCAGGAGAGTTAATGACTACCTTCCCGTCTTTGACTATTTCTCCGCCGTTATTCCAGATAAATTCTAACGCATTACACACAAGGCCTTCATATGACTTCCCCTGAAAAACGTATCCATACTTGATTCCTGGGGTGCTCATATATTTTTTTGACATATCTATAAGGTCTTTGTAAGTCTTTGGAGGGTTAAAAATAATATCACTTCTATAATATAAAAGACTTGCATCGGTACGATGAGGTACAGCATATATTTTATTATTATATGTGCATGACTCTATAGTGTTCGGCAAAAACATCCTGCGGTCCCCACTAATGAAAAACGAATCAAGTGGTAATATCCAGTTAGCAGATGCAAACTCAGCAGTCCACACAAGGTCAGCGTTGAAAACATCAAAGCTGTCATCTCCCGAAGACAGGGCAAGCTTGTAGGCATTGCGCTGATAGTCGGTAGAGCTTGGAAGCTGTTGAAGCTTGACCTCTACATCGGGGTTTTCTTTCTGAAACAACCTGACAATTTCCTTAACTGAGCCGCCATGGTCTGTCCCGCCGTAAGAGTATACAATGGTCTTTTTTGTGTGCGAATTTGTGCTGGGTACGTGCGTTTTAAGAGGCTTATCCCTGAAGTACGAATCAATACCGGGATTTGATATATATAGTTTTATTACTGCAAAAACTGAAATAGCGGCAAAAACTATAAAAAAAACTATTAAGCTCCTTCTTGTCAATTTTACCTCCAGTCCCCATTGTGCCAAGTGAATTATCACATTCGGCACACAAAAAACATCAAGATGTTTTTTATAGGCTTATATTTATTTTATAGCATCTGCTATCCGGCAGATGTGAATCTTCTTTCAGTAAAATAAGACTTCAAGCAAGTTAGACCAAAAATTGGAAAAAACTTTTCTAAATTTGATAAGACTACACTATTTAATTTTATATTAATACATGCTATAATTCAACTATATCAATTCAAATTGCACTCTCATACTATCTTTATTTCCGTGCTGGAGGTGTTTTCCTGGTGCACAGTATTATGATCGTCGATGATGAGAAGATCATTAGAGAAGGACTTATAAGATTCATAGATTGGGAAAAGTATGGTTTTAATATAGTAGCAGATGCTGAAAACGGTAAAAAAGCTATTGAGATCGCTCAGAAAGTCAAGCCGGAAATTATTCTTTCAGATATTTATATGCCCATAATGGACGGAATAGAGTTTGCCAAGGAAGTCAGGCAGTGTCTCCCCGAAACTGTTATAATTTTTTTAAGCGGATATAATGAATTCAACTATGCTCAAAGAGCTATTGAACTAGGTGTATTCAGGTATCTTGTCAAACCTATTCAGGAAAGCGAGCTGCTGGCGGTTCTCGGTGAAGCATGTGAAGAGCTTGAACACAGGGAGCTTGAGAAGACACAGGTACAAAAGCTTAAGATGCTCATAAAAGACAGCCTGCCGCTTTTAAAAGAAAGGTTTTTTCTCAACCTGGTAAGAGGGAAGCTGAAAGAAAACGAGATAAACAATAAGCTGGAGTATCTGAACATAAATCTTGACGCTGACAGGTTTTCCTGCCTGATAATCAGCCTGGATGATTATATAAGTCTCGCTGAAAAACAAAATGAGGATGAAATAAACTTGATAAAATTTGCTGTGCAGAATATATCCGGCGAGGTTTTTTCAGAAACAGAAGGGCTGTTTTTTATGTTTGAGGAAAAACCAAGTGAGCTTGGAGTTCTGGCTTGTCATAACAGCAGAAACCAAAAGAAATATATGTCCAATATTTATCCGTCTTTGCAAAAAATCAAGGATTGTGTCTGGAGATATTTTAAAACTACTATATCTATCGGTTTAGGCAGGAGTTACAAAAGTTTAAGTGAAGTTAGCAAATCGTACCGGGAAGCTGAAAGCGCTTTAGAGTTCAGAACTGCTTTTGGCAAGAATAATGTGCTGTTTATCGGAGACATCAATCCTGCTGACAGGTATTCGCCACTATCATGCAGCTTTGAAAAATTGAATGAACTGGTTAAAACTATAAAAGGGGGGGATCTTGAATTATCCTGCAAACACGTTGATGAAGTACTTGACACCCTTAAATCTGATCAGAACTTTAAAAAAGATCATATGCAAATATTCGCAATCGAACTTTTGGTAAAGTTAGAGCAGATTGTACTTGAGTTTGATGGCGACGTGGTTGATATATACGGTGAAAAATTTTCTCCCTTAATGCTTATGAATTATGACACACTGGAAGGTGTACGGCTTAAGCTCAAGGAACTGATAGAAAGCACCTTAGACTTTATAAACTCTAAAAGGAAGGCTGTCAACAGGAATTTCATTGAAAAGGCGAAGGATTTTATAGACAGGAACTATGCCCTTGAGGATTTGAATTTAGGTATTATTGCAGATAACGTATATGTAAGTCCGGGGTATCTGAGCCAGTTGTTCAAGCAGGTAGTAGGAGAGTCATACATAGAGTATCTAACAAAAGTCAGGATTAACCATGCTAAAAGACTTTTGAAGGAGACAAATCTAAAAGCTTATGAAATTGCTGAAAAGGTGGGTTATACAGACTCACAGTATTTCAGTACCTGCTTTAAAAAAGTTGTAGGAGTGTCGCCTACAGATTATAGGGATATTATTTCTAAGGATATCAGCTTGTTTTAAATATTACTAGTTTCAATAAGACTCAAAACACATTCAAAGCCACCTCTTCTCAGCTTATATGAACTTCGTATGAAATTATTTTAAAAAGAATTCTTACAAGCACCGGATAATCTGTTCTTTCCGGATGAAAGAAGTTTCATCTGGATTATTATGTGGTGCAAATAAACAGTAAGATTGGAAGACGCCCCAAATGTCGGATACACTCAGTCATTCGAGGCGGATTTCATTGACACATTATTCCAAGAAAATTTAGTTCGGAAATTGTATATATTTTCATATATATATTATGTGAAAAATTTAAACAAAATCATTATATATTCTATTAAATTCAATATCAGAAAGCTATAAAATAAAATAGTGAAGTGTGAACGCAATGCAGGTTGATTAAAGTATTAATTGTAATATGCTAAGAGGTGGAATAAGACTGTATACAGCACATCTTATGTAAGCACAAGATTATTACTATTACTGTATTGGCAGTAATGATGAAATGTTTTATAAAGAATTTTGCAGGTAATTTTTCTCGGGAAGAGAGGAGAAACACATGTTGAAAAAAATGAAACCGCGTGAGTGGCTGCTACAAATTGCTTTTACAGGTCCAGCAATATTTTTCTTCCTGATAATAATGCTCATTCCATTTTTCATGGGCATGTATTATTCGTTGACAGACTGGAATGGAGTTTCTGACAGTAAGACATTTGTAGGGCTTAGCAACTTTGGGAAAATTATTCAAGACGAAAGCTTTTTAGCTTCATTCTGGTTTACTATCAGATTCAGTGTTGCAAGTGTATTGATTTCCAATGTTCTTGCATTTGTACTTGCTTTAATACTTACTTCAAACGTATTTTTCAGAAATATTCTGAGAACAATCTTTTTTGTTCCTAATGTAATTTCGGGTTTGTTGCTAGGTTTTATCTGGCAGTTTGTTTTTATTAAAGGTTTTGAAACAATAGGAAATGCTACGGGAATAGGATTATTCTTGTTGCCTTGGCTCGGCACTGAAGCTACAGGATTTTGGGGAACTGTCATAGTATTTGTTTGGCAATTTGCCGGATATCTGATGGTAATATATATTGCCGGAATAACAAATAACGTGCCGAAAGAATTGATGGAAGCGGCAGATATTGACGGAGCCAGTTATTGGCAGAGGTTAAGAAGTATAATAGTACCTATGATAATGCCCTCTATAACCGTTTCCTTGTTTTTATCACTCTCACAAGCGTTTAAGATGTTTGATCTGAATTTCTCGCTTACAAACGGAGGACCCTTTAATTCGACTAAATCGGTTGCGTTAGACATATTCTTTGAGGCATTCCAGAGCAACAATTTTGGTCTTGGTTCTGCAAAAGCCTTTGTTTTCTTCATGGTTGTAGCAACAATAACTATTTTCCAGGTGTGGGCTACTAAGAGAAAGGAGATTCAGGTATAATGACAGCGAAACGTACAAAGATTCTTATAATTGCAGGAATATTGGCAATCACTTTAGCGTTGGTGTTTTTGATTCCGTTTTACTTCGTATTAGTGAACTCCTTTAAGACTTACAAGGAAATTTCCGTTAGTACGGCTTCACTCCCAAGTGCATTAAATTTACAAAACTATTATGAAGTATTCCGTATACTAAACTATCCCAAAGTATTTATGAACTCGCTGATAATAACGGTTACAAGTAATGTAGGTCTTGTAATCATAAGCTCTATGGCAGCATACTGGATGGCGCGCCATCCAAACAAGTTCAACTCACTTTTGTTTGGACTTTTTGTATCAAGTTCGCTTATTCCCTTCCAATCCATTATGTTACCAATGGTAAGGGTTGCAAAAACTGTAGGTTGGCAGAATAACTATTATGGGATACTGTTTTGCTATCTGGGATTTGGTGTAGCATTTACATTGTTCCTCTATCATGGATTCATCAAATCAATTTCAGTTGAAATTGAGGAATCTGCAAGTATTGACGGGTGTACAAGATTTGGCGTGTTTTGGAAGATTGTCTTTCCTCTGTTAAAGCCGATTACGGGAACTGTGGTAATATTGAACAGCTTATGGATATGGAATGACTTCCTGCTTCCTTACCTTATACTGTCGGCACCAAAGTTAAGAACAGTGCCCCTTGCAGTAAATTCTTTCTTCGGACAATATACAAAGCAGTGGGATTTGGCTATGGCAGCACTGGTAATGAGCATAATTCCAATAATAATACTATTCTTAGCACTTCAAAGATACATAATTGCAGGGATTACCCAAGGGTCTGTAAAGGGTTGATATGTGTGATCCATGCCAGTTAATATGGCATGTGAACATAAAAAAAAAATGGGAGGAAACACAAAATGAAAAAAATTCTGTCTTTTGCCTTAATAGCTGCTATGCTATTAACTCTAAGCGTAGGTTGCGGTAAAACAACCGATACCACAAGTACTGATGCAGGAACTAAAACTACTGCAGAAAACACAACAAAGCAAGAACCAGCTAAAAAAGATGTTACAATTAAGATGTACCAGCTTAAAGTAGAAATCAAAGATCAGCTTGATAAGATGGCTAAGGATTACGAAAAAGAAACCGGTGTTAAGTTCGAAATTGAAACTGCAGGTGGTGGAGTAAACTATCAGGCAATGTTACAAACAAGGTTTGCTTCAGGCGAAGAGCCGGATATTTTCAACTGTAATGGTTATGCCGATCTTGACAAATTGATTGACAAATGTGAAGATCTTACTAACGAAGCATGGGCAAAAGATTTAGTAGCAGGTGTTGCAGAGCCCATGATGAAGGACGGAAAACTCTACGGTCAACCACAGTGTATAGAAGGCTATGGATTTGCTTACAATAAAGACTTGTTTGCAAAAGCTGGAGTTACTGGTGTACCAAAGACTCTTGCACAGCTTGAAGATGCTTGTAAAAAGCTCCAGGCTGCAGGCATAACTCCTTTCTCAAACGGATACAAGGAATTCTGGGTATTAGGAAAGCATAACATAAATGCTGCTCTTGCAAATCAGGCAGAACCACGTAAATTTGTTGAAGGTCTGAATGCAGGAACAGAGAAATTGAAAGGAAATGCTATTGCTGAAGGTTGGGTAAAATTATTTGACTTAACTAAGAAGTATGGGCAGAAAAACATGATCACTGCAGACTATAACACTTCAGTAAATGATTTTGCTACTGGAAAAGCTGCAATGATTCAGCAGGGTAACTGGATCTGGGGTAACATTGAAAAAGTTAACAACAAGCTTAATGTAGGATTCTTACCAATGCCTGTTTCAGATCAGGAAGTTGAAAAAGTATTTGTTGGTATGCCACAGGCTTGGAGCATAAACAAAAACTCCAAGGTTAAAGATGAAGCAAAAGCATGGTTAAACTGGCTTGTAACTTCAGATACTGGTAAGAAATACATAACTGATGAATTCCAGTTCATACCTGCTTTCACTACAATCCAGTCAACTAAATTAAACCCACTTAGTGCATCACTTAGTGAATATGCTAAAGACAGTAAAACATTAGGATGGTTCTTCGATTTACTCCCATCAGGAACTGACGTTGATATAGCTGCTGCTATGCAGGCATACCTGGCTGACAAAGCAAACGGCGAACAGATGTTGGAGCAGATCGAGAAAGCAATAACAGCAAAAGCTAAAAAATAAGTAATACAAAAAATATCTTAATAGATAGATAATTTTGGGGCTGTTGTCGACAACAGCCCCAAAATTTATAAAGAAGCTATTCAGAGAATTGTTTTTATGTTATATAATAAGTTTTAGTTCAATTTAATTAGGGGGAAGTTGAGAAATGATAGAATATTTAAAAGCTAAAGAATGGAGCATAGTTGAGGAAGGGTTCGATCCAAAGTTGAACCGCTTTTCCGAAAGCATACTTAGTCTAGGTAATGAGCATATGGGGTTAAGAGGATTCTTTGAGGAGGGGTACTCAGGGGACAGCTTGCAGGGGACTTATGTGGCTGGGGTGTATTATCCTGATAAAACAAGGGTAGGATGGTGGAAAAACGGCTACCCTGATTTCTTTGCAAAGGTTATTAATTCAACAAACTGGATAGGCATAGAAATTTACATAGATGGAGATAAGCTTGACCTTGCGGGATGTAGAGTAGAAAACTTTACAAGAGAACTGGATATGCGTAATGGTACTCTTACACGGAGATTTACAGCAGTAATGGACAATGGGAAAAAAACCGGATTCTGCTTCACCAGATTTCTGAGCATGGCGGACAATGAAATTGCATGTATTTCTGTTGGAGTAGAACCGTTAAACTATAGTGGAAAACTGACTTTTATACCTTTTCTTGATGGGGATGTGTCAAACGAAGATTCAAACTATGGTGAAAAGTTCTGGATAGAGGTAAATAAAAAGGCGGATGAAAGCATTGCATTACTTACTATGCAGACAAAAAAGACCGGCTTTGTGTTAGCAACAGCTGCGAAAACAAAGATATTTAAAAGCAACCAGGAACTGAGTATTGCGGTGAAGCCTCTGCTAAAGGAAAAATATGCCGGACAGCAAATTGAAGTGGAAGCTGAGCAGGGAAGTGTTGTAGAAGTTCAGAAATTTGTATCGGTATGCACCTCAAGAGATCATAAGGAAACTGAACTGGAAGCTGTTACTTTAGAAAAATTGGATTTTTCTTACTCAAAAGGCTATGATATCTTATTCACAGAGCACTGCGCAGAAATGGCCAGAAAATGGGAAGACAGTGATGTGGTAATAGAGGGGGATGTAAAGGCTCAGCAGGGTATCAGGTATAACATTTTTCAGCTTAACCAGACATATACCGGAAAGGACCCGCGGTTGAACATCGGACCTAAGGGCTTTACCGGTGAAAAGTATGGAGGAAGTACATACTGGGATACTGAGGCGTACTGTTTTCCTTTCTATCTCTACACTAACCAGGAAGTAGCAAGAAATCTGCTGTATTACAGATATCTGCACCTTGAGAGGGCTAAGGAGAATGCAGCTAAACTCGGATTTAAAGGTGCTCTTTACCCTATGGTAACTATGGATGGGCAGGAATGTCACAACGAGTGGGAGATAACCTTTGAAGAGATTCATAGGAATGGAGCTATAGCTTATGCTATATATAACTATACAAGCTATACAGGAGACACATCATACCTTAAAGAGTATGGAATAGAAGTCCTTGTGGAAATAAGCCGCTTCTGGGCTGACAGGGTGAATTACAACCCGCGTAAAGACAAATATATGATTCTGGGGGTTACAGGCCCGAATGAATATGAAAACAATGTAAATAACAATTGGTATACTAATACTATGGCTTCATGGACGCTCGAATATACAATCGAATCGCTGGAACTGATAAAAGGGGATAGCGCGGAAAGCTACCGGAAGGCTGTTGGAGCGTTCAAAATTTCAGAAGAAGAGCTAAATAAATGGAAGGATATTATTAGCAAGATGTATTACCCGGTTGTAGATGAATTGGGGATATTTGAGCAAAATGACCTGTACATGGACAAGGAGCAAGTACTTGTAAAGGATCTGCCTTCTGATGTACTGCCATTAAACAAACACTGGTCATGGGACAGAATTCTGAGATCGTGCTTTATCAAGCAGGCGGATGTGCTTCAGGGTATTTACTTCTTTCCTGACAGGTATGACACGGAATGCATGAGAAGAAATTTTGACTTCTATGAACCTAGGACAGTGCATGAATCATCACTTTCACCGAGTATTTATTCCATAGTTGCAAGCTGGATAGGATACAAGGAAAAGGCTTATGAGCTTTACTTAAGAACAGCCCGTCTGGACCTTGACAACTATAATGATGACACTGACGACGGTGTGCACCTTACAAGTATGTCTGGAAGCTGGCTGGCTATCATCCAGGGTTTTGCAGGTATAAAAGTAAAGGGTAGCACCCTTTACCTAAAACCATACCTTCCAGAGCAATGGAAGGGCTATTCTTTCAAGATTACTTTCAGGGGAAGCAAGCTTAAAGTACTTGTAAATCCCGGAAAAGTAACTATTGAAAACATATCGGGAGAGCCAATAAGCATAAACCTGTTTGAAAGAGGCTATCAGCCTTGCGCAGGCAGCAAAATTGAAGCAGAGATGTGAGGGGGTTAATATTTTGGGGAAAAAAGCTGTTATTTTTGATTTGGACGGGGTAATAACGGATACAGCAGAATTTCATTACAAGGCTTGGAAAAAACTTGCCGATGAACTGGGGATATATTTTGATGAAAAGATAAATGAACAGCTTAAAGGTGTAGACAGATTAAGCTCGCTTGAGATAATACTAAAGAGGTCTCAAAAGCTATATACCAGGGATGAAAAGGATGCAATGGCCTACAGGAAGAATGAGTACTATAAAGAGCTGGTAGAGGGGATGACTCCGGAAAACATACTTCCAGGGGTTGAACACGTATTGAAAGAGCTAAAAAGCAGAGGAATTAAGACAGGGCTTGCATCAGCCAGCAAAAATGCTTTTACGGTACTTGACAAGCTTGGCATAAGAGCATATTTTGACTATGTTGTAGATGCTTCAAAAATAGCCAAAGGGAAACCTGACCCGGAAATATTTCTGACAGCTGCATGCAACCTTGATGTTTCACCTTCTGACTGTATCGGCGTAGAAGATGCGGAGGCTGGTGTCAAAGCAATCAAAGGTGCAAAAATGTATGCTGTGGGTATAGGGGACAAAGATATATTAGCTGAGGCGGATGAAGTAATTTCAGGACTGGATAAATTTGAAATTGATAGATTCTTTATGTCATCTAATGAGAATTAATCTGTAGGAGAAGTGTTCTTCAGGACTTTAATATACAGATATTTCTTCAAAAAGATGAGTCGGTGGGGGAATGTAATATATTGGCATGGTTTTGTCATACTTTATACCCTAAAAAAATAAGCTAAAAATCCGAATAATATAACAGGCTGTACTTTTCACAGCCTGTTTTGTTTTTACTATGTCATCAAAGTGAATATGCTTGAGGGTTTTATGGTATAATTATGGAGCGTATATTCATTCATCACAGTTCAACCTTAACTTGCGTATTCCATACGCTTCAAGCCTGGGAGGCTCAAAAATGCAACCTGTTTCTATAAATGAAAGGGTAGAAAAAATCAAAAACAACGAAGATGAAATAAACAAGCTTGTAGAGGATTATAAGCCCTTTATTGCTTCATGTGTGGAAAAGGTTACAGGCCGGTACGTGCGATATGGTGAGGATGATGAATTGAGTATTGCACTCATGGCTTTTGTTGAGGCCGTAAAATCTCATGACAGTGCAAAAGGCAATTTTCTAACCTTTTCTCAGAATGTGATTAAGCGACGTTTAATAGATTATTACAGGAAAGAAAAAAGACACACTAATGTTATATCCCTCACAGAATATTACAATGACGAAGATGATTCAGTAGTAGACCTTAGTGCCGGAGAAGCAATAGAGAATTTTACCAGAGAAGAAATTAGCGAATACAGAAGACTGGAGCTTCAGCAGTTGAAAGACGAACTGCTGGCGTGGGATATAAGCTTTGTACAATTGGCCGAAGCTTCACCAAAGCATGATAAAACAAGAAAAATGTATAAGGATATAGTAAGATTTCTACTGACAGAGCCTGAACTTATAAAGCTTATAAAGCAAAAGAAGTATATACCAATAGCGGAAATAGAAAAAAGCTTGGATATACCCCGAAAAAAAATCGAAAGAGCACGAAAGTATATAATAGCAGTAATAATCATATCGACTGGAGATTACCAGTACATAAGAGATTACCTGGAGTAGTAATCAGGGGGGTGACAGGGATGAAAGCAGTTGTAGTAGATGTTCAGGGGAAATACGCGGTAGTTTTGAACAAAAACGGGGATTTTATAAAAATCAAAAATGGGAAGCAGTACAGGGTAGGCTATGAAATAGATGTTCCGGCTAAAAATCCTGTTAATATATACTCATTTACCAGGATGGTGTCTATTGCGGCTGTTATTGTTCTGTTTTTAGGCATAGGACTTGGAACATATGCTTATTTTACCCCGTATTCATATATAAATATAGATATTAACCCAAGCATCGAAATCACTACCAATATATTCGACAGGATATTAAGCGCTAAAGCATTAAATAAAGACGGGGACAAAATTATTTCCCGGGATAAATATAGAAACCTGAAGATAGAAGATGGAATTGAAAATATTTTGGAAAGTGCTGTGGAAAATGGTTATCTTAAAAATGTACCGGGTGAAGACGGCATCAGCGTAAAGGATTTGACAAACGCAGTTATGTTTACAGTATCAAGTAAGAATGAGAAGAAGATTGCTGCAATTAAAGAAAACCTTCAGAAGGCTGCGGTTAAAGAACTGGAAAAAGAGAGGATCCAATCGGAAGTAATATTTGAAAATGTTAGTATCGACAAGCATGATAAGGCTGCCGACCTGGGGATATCTCCAGGCAAGATACTCTTGATAGAGAGGCTCCAGAAAGTAGCACCGGAAGTGAAAGCAGAAGAATATAAAGATGCTCCTGTCAGAGATATTATGAATGCGATAAAGACAGGAAAACAGAAAAAAGATAAAAAAGATGATTCCGGTAAAGCAAAAAGCAGCCCGGGAAATAAACCCGGAAATATACAGGATCCCACTGTGGAAACAAGTAATCCGGATGATTCAGCAGTAATGGAAAAAGGCAAAACTAAAAATGTGAAACCAGAAAAGGGTAATAAAGGCAACGAATCTTCAAACATGGAAAATAAGCTGGATAGAAACAATAAAACAGATAAAACCGGTAATGGTAATGATAAACCTAAGGCAGACAAAGCGGGGGAAGCTTTCCCTGAAAAAAAAGATAAAAAGATAGGAAAACAAAGCAGCGGCATAAACAACAAAAGTGAGTCCAATCCGTTAAATCCCGGTAAGGGTAAGGAAAGTTCAGGAAAGTCTGATAAAGATAAAAATTATAAGGAGCAGGGTAAAGCTCCAAATTCACCTGGGGAGAAGGATACAACTGATAGTATTTCTGATCCTCAGGATGAATTGAATAATGATGGAAAAGGAGAGGCTGAAAATTCCTCGGGGAATGAAAACAGTAACAAAAATGCGGATAAGGGAAATGACGGAAATAATAGCGACTCAGGGCATAAAAGTAAAAAGAACTGATATAAAGATGCGGGAGAAAATGATCTTCTGTTTTTTGCGTTAGTTAATGTATACAGCAACTTTACCCAAAGCTTTAGTATTTACTCAATTTAGAAATAGAATTAATTTTTATGGGATGATATACCAGTGGAGCTGCCGTTTGAACGGTAGCTTTTTTCATTATAATTACATATATGTTACATTGTTACAGCAAGTTTACACTTAAATTACAAATGAAAGTTATACCAAAAAAGTATTATATAATACGAATATACTATACAGAACATGGAAGTTAAGCTGAACAATTCTGTATAATAAGTTGAAATTTTAGTCCAACTTGGAATTTTTCAGAAACACCACTATAAATTTATGAGGGGGTTAAGTAATGAAAAAGGTAATTTGTATTATTATTGCCCTGGTTTTTTTAATGTCTACAAATATGGCATTTGCAAAAAACTATAAGGGCAATAACGGAAGAGGAAAGAGCAATTCAAAGCACAGTTCAAATTCAAACTATGTTAAGGAGATAAAAAAGCTTAAAGACTTGCTTAAAAAGTATGTTGAGTATGAAAAGGATGACGAAGACGAGGATGAAGACATTGATGAAAAGATAGATGAAATCATAGATGAAATACTTGACTTAAAAGATGAGTATAATGATGAATCAGATATTGTTTTCATAAACGGCGTAGAGTACTCCTGCAGCCAGGAGCCTATAATAAGACATGGAAACATACAATTACCGACAAAACCGGTTACAGAAGGATTGGGAGCAAAAGTTGACTGGAACTCAAAGACCAAGACAGTGACAATAACAAAAGGCAATATTACCCTGGCTATGAAGCTTGATAAGAAGACAATAACTATTAATGGTATAGAAGTGAAAAGTGATGTATTAAAGAGTTCTAAGAATGGCAATACAATACTATTGATTGAATTCATCGCACAGGTGCTTGGATATAATGCGGAAGTAGACGAAGATTCCAGTGTTGTTATCATAGACGATGAAGACAGTACAAGTATTAACGATAACATTACAGGAAAAGGACTGAATCAGTTTGATTACAGGGGTAAATGGGTTTATGCATTAAAGAGCGGGGCATTCCTGGATGATGTTCACTATTCAACCAATAAAAATGCATACTTTAATGTCAGATTCAGCGGCTCAAAGATAAAATTATATGGTTCAACTGCTTCAAACTATGGTATAGCTGCAGTTTCCATTGATGGCGGGTCTGAAGTGAAGGTAGATTTTTATTCAAAAAGAAGTGCAAATGACGTTCTACTTTATACAAGTCCAACACTATCCAGTGGTCAGCATACCTTGAAGATCCGTGTAACTGGTACAAGAAATAAAAAATCCGGAAATACGGCGGTAGTAGTGGATAGAGTGGTAGTACCCGAAGATGGGAATATGCCCCAGGCATCAAATCTGGCTTTGAACAAGAATGTACTCTGTGATAGTGTACAGACAGAAAATACTGCCGCTAAAGGAAATGATGGCAATACAGCAACACGCTGGTGTGCAGCCGATGATTCAGTCAATCACTGGTGGACCGTTGATCTGGGCAATAATTATAATATCTCTGGAACCGAGGTTATATGGGAAAAAAGTAATAAGATATATAAATATAAAGTTGAAGTATCTTCTGATAATTACAATTGGACGCTAAAGGTTGATAAAACTAATAATTCAAGTATACAGCAAACACAGACTGACAGCTTCAATGCAAATAGTGCTCGTTTTGTAAGAATTACTGTTACTGGGCTGGAGCCAGGCTGCTGGGCAAGCTTTTATGAATTTAGGGTTTTTGGTACAGGGATAGATACCCAGGCTCCGACTACTCCTGCCACTCTGACGGCAACTGCACATGCTTCCAGTGAAGTTGACTTGAACTGGAGTGCGTCTACAGATAATGTAGGAGTAACCGGCTATAAAATATACAGAAACGGTACACATATTGCTACAGTTACCAGCGGCACTTCATACAGGGATAGAGGGTTGAGTGCAGGTACAGTTTATGTTTATTCTGTTTGCGCATATGACGTAGTAGGCAACAATTCAAGCCAGAGTTCGGCTGTAGCGGTTACTACTCCGTTAAGTAACGGTAGTGGAACAGGACTTTTAGGGGATTATTTTAATAATAAGGACTTATCGGATCTGAAAGCTTCAAGGGTAGACAATACAATAAATTTTGACTGGAACAATAACAGCCCGTACACAAATATGGGATCCGACACGTTCTCGGTGAGGTGGACGGGGCAGATACAGCCGCTATTTACTGAAGACTATACTTTCTATACAAAATCCGATGATGGTGTCAGACTATGGGTTAATGGGCAAAAGCTTATAGATAACTGGACAGAACACGGTTCAACAGAAAACAGCGGTAGGATTGCACTCACAGCAGGACAGAAATATGATGTGAAGTTGGAATACTATGATAATACAGGAGAAGCTGAAATAAAACTGTCATGGTCAAGTAAAAGCCAGCAAAAGCAGATAGTGCCGCAAACCCAGCTTTACCCTGCAGCATTGGATACGCGGGCTCCTACTGCGCCTGCAGCGCTTACAGCTTCTTTAATTACCACAGATAAAGCATATTTGTACTGGACAGCTTCAACTGATAATACTGGGGTCGCCGGATACAAAATTTACAGAAACGGTAACTATCTGGCATCTGTATCTAATGGTACAACTTATACGGACGCAGGGCTCATGGCAGGAACAGCATATGTATATGCAATATCGGCCTATGATGCTGCAGGAAATATTTCAAATCAAAGTACTCCTGCTATAGTTACTACAGCCTCAAATAATGGAAATGGTACAGGTCTGAAGGGCGAGTATTACAATAATATAGACTTTACTGAGCTTAAAGTTGCACAGGTAGACAGTAGTGTTAACTTTGATTGGGGTAATAATGCTCCACATTCTGCTATGAATTCAGATACTTTTTCTGTAAGATGGACGGGGCAGATACAACCGCTATATACAGAAAACTATACTTTCCATACCAATTCTGATGACGGTATCAGATTGTGGATTAATGGCCAAAAGGTAATTGACAACTGGACAGATCACAGCTTAACTGAAAATACCGGTACAATTTCTCTCACTGCTGGACAGAAATACGAAATAAAGACCGAATACTATGATAAGGGTGGAGATGCTGTAATCAAGCTGCATTGGTCTAGTCCGAGCCAGACAAAACAGATTGTGCCGAAAAGCCAGCTTTATCCGTCTGAAATAGACACTCAGGCGCCATCTGTTCCTTCAGGCTTGACTGCTTCAGCAGTATCTTCAACACAGATTAACCTGAGATGGAATTCTTCTACAGATAATGCCGGCATAGCCGGGTATAAAATTTATAGAAACGGTACTCATATAGGCACTGTTACGAGCGGAACGTCATATTCAGATGGCGGACTTACTGCAAATACTACTTATGTATACACAATACTTGCATTTGATGCTTCAGGAAACAGCTCTGCACAATCTGCACCCATAGTTGCAGCTACGCAACAATCCTCCGTAATAAATGTTGCTCTAAACAAGGCAGCCAGTGCAGATAGTCAGGAAGCAGCAAATCCTGCATATAAAGGAAATGACGGAAGTACATCTACACGCTGGTGTGCGGCAGATGGGAGCTTTAATCACTGGTGGAAAGCAGATCTTGGTGAGTTGTATAATATTACAGGCTCTGAAATTACATGGGAACTGAGTGGAAAGGTGTATAAGTATAAGATAGAAGTATCGCAGGATGATAGAAACTGGACACTGGTATTGGATAGAACAAATAACACAAGTACACTCCAAACTCAGGCAGAAGGTTTTACAGCAAACTCTGCAAGATATGTACGCATAACTGTAACCGGGTTTGATTCCGGCTGCTGGGCGAGTTTTTCGGAATTTAAGATTTTTGGGAGTGTTGCGTAACCCTGGTTAATGATAACACTACAGAACAGGGAACAGTCAGTCCAACTAACTATAATGTAACCGCAGACAGAGCAGAAATAATCGGTTAATAAATAAAAAAGTCGCCTGTGCCTTAAGCATAGGCGCTTTTTTTGTTTAGTACAAAATATTTGTGACTAAAAATTACATATTAATTTCCGGCATAGGTGATTTCAACTTAACCCATGCTCAAAATGGTGTTTGGGTAAATTACTTGAATGTAATCCCAGGTAATGTTTTGGAGATAAGTGTCAGAATAAAATTACCTGCTGCAAACCTAAAGCGACAAATAATTTTATTGGTAATAATTATAATCAGTGATGCGGATAAAATAAGCCGGAACAACATTATATACGGGCTTATATAAAATACTCCGGCTAATTTTGCAGGTTGAGTCAGTTGACACAACGAGGTGGTCTATGTGAAAAAAATTAGCTCTGGAGCGGATTCACTAAATTTTTTAGGGGGTTACAAAAGATGAAAACTGATATTCTACCATACCAAAGATTAGTTGGCTTAGGGGCAGCTTATGGAAAAGAAAAAGGAAAGAGTCTGTTAAATCTTGTTTTGACTAAAGGGAATGTAATAGTTATTTCTCTAGCCTTCCTTCTTGGAAGAGCGTCTATAGCAGGGAGCATAATGCCCTTTGGTACAGCTCTATATGCATCAACCATGGGTACTAATGTTAACAGGATAATAACTGCTGTTTCTGTAGTATTCGGTATGCTGACTGCCGGTGCAAGGGAGCAAATATACGTGACTATTGCAGGAATGCTCTTATTTAATGCATTTAACATACCTTTTAAAAATCATAACAGGTCCAGAATAAATTTCAGGTACGCAGTTATCGGTTTTGTAAGTACTCTGCTGCCCGAAATGGTTATGGTATACCTTCAGGGCTTTCTTTTATTTGATTTGCTAAAAGCTTTATTTCACGGCTTTATAGTATTTTCCCTAATGTTCATTTTTAGAAATGCTCTTCCATTTATAACCGATACAAAAAGAAATGGAGTGCTGTCAAATGAAGAACTGATAAGCCTGTCGATAATTACGGCACTTGCACTGTCGGGGTTGTCTGATTTCCAGCTTTTCGGTTTCAGTATGAAAAATGTATTATGCGTCCTGCTTATTCTGTCTTTCAGCTACAAATGCGGTTCAGGGGTAGGTTCTGCCATCGGTGTGACAATGGGTTTGATAGTCAGCATGTCTTCTACTGCTACACCCCTTATCATAGGATCATATGCATTATGCGGCCTCCTGGCGGGCGTTTTCAGGCATCTTGGGAAGATAGGCTCGTGCCTGGGCTTTGTTATGGGGAACACAGTACTGACCCTCTATATGAATGGATCAGTAGACGTAATCATTTTTTTGAAGGAAATTGTTTTGTCTATATTTGTTTTTATGCTAATACCAAATAAGCTATTGGAAAAGGTTATGGATTTATTTAGCACCGAGTTGGTTAATAGTCCGGACAAAATAAGCTATAGTGAAAGAATGAAGGAATTGACTGTAGAGAAGCTCAATAAATTCTCAAGATCCTTTAAGGAGCTTTCGAAAACCTTCAGTGAAATATCGGAGACGAAAGTTGTTACGGAAAAACAAGATATTTCATCTCTGATAGACAGAGTTGCGGACAAGGTATGTAAGGATTGCAGCCTCTGTTTACACTGTTGGGACAGAAATTTTTACAATACTTACCAGGTTATGTTTAAGGTCATAGAGAAGCTGGACAACAAAGGTAGAGTTGATGAAAGCGATATACCTGAATACTTTATTAATAAGTGTGAGAGGGTTGTAGACTTCGTAAAGGCAATAAATAACGCTTATGAGATATTCAAGGTCGATATGGTATGGAAGAGCAAAATAGGTGAGAGCAGAGAACTCGTATCCCAGCAGTTGGAAGGCTTATCAAACGTTGTTTCAAACCTGGCGGCGGAAATCAATATGAATGTGCGTTTCAGGGCGGATTTGGAAGACATTATACTATCCGAACTTAAGAAGGCAGGTATCAAAGCATCTGATGCAGTCGTTATAGAAAACAAATGGGGTAAATATGAAATAAGCATCTTCCATAAAGGCTGCGGTGGTAAGCGTGATTGCATAAGCAATATAGAAAAAATAGTTTCCAATATAGCCGGTAGAAAGATGGTTAAGGAAGAACCCGAATGTCATCAGAGGCTGAAAAACAATCTATGCACATTGAAGCTTGTTGAACGTGAGTCGTACAGAGTGACTACGGGAGTCGCAAAAGTTTCAAAATATGACGGGACAGTATCCGGAGACAGCTATACTTTTATGAACACCGGCGAAGGGAAATACATAGTAGCTATAAGCGACGGGATGGGAACAGGACAGAAGGCTGCCACAC
The DNA here is from genome assembly GCA_026414765.1 of Clostridia bacterium. Lineage (NCBI taxonomy): Bacteria > Bacillati > Bacillota > Clostridia > Clostridia bacterium. Next base: position 32,453 of record JAOAIJ010000039.1, read on the forward strand.
AGAGCCGGGCCACTATAAATCTCCTGGAGCAGTTTATGGAATCGGGATTTGATAAAGAGACGACAATCAAGATGATTAACTCCATACTTGTATTGAAGTCCAGTGATGATTCTTTTACAACCATAGACTTATCAATAATAGATCTGCACGAAGGTGAGATAGAGTTTGTAAAAATAGGTGCAGTTCCGACTTACATAAAAAAAGCTGAGAAAGTGGAGGCAATAAAATCATTTACTCTGCCTGTAGGGATTCTCGAGAATGTTGAAATGGAATTGGTCCATAAAAAGATCGAAAGCGGAGATTTTATAATAATGATGAGCGACGGCGTTGTAGATTCCTTTAACCGTAAGGAAGATGCAGACACTAATCTCCCAAGCTTTATCGAGGAAATAAAAAGTATAAATTCCCAGGAAATAGCTGATTCTATTCTTGATAAGGCGTATGAAAACTGTGATGGAAGGCCTATAGACGATATGATGGTAGTAGTAGCAAAGGTTTGGAAATCGGGCAATGTATAAATTCTGAAATTTTATCATAAACTACCTCCAATAGGATTAGTAGAATATTTTGGACTGGCTTGGTCAGTCAACCAGCACTAAATTTCTGTTGGAGGGGTTTATGTTTAGCGGTAGTTCAAAAAGGGTCGTGGTTATAAAAGACATACATTCAAACCTGATAGAAGAAGCCATACTTATACTGAAAAGTGATCCCGAGTCAGGGAATAGCAGGAGAAAACATGATGCTCACAGGAATGTAAAAAAGAATAATGACTTCTTGCTAAAGGAAGCAGAACTGATAATAAATAACTATATACGGGATAACAAGCTTGATATGATTAACGGGAGAGATATGAAAAAAAAGCTGCCCCCCCAAAAAAATAAAAGGACAACCGGTATGATGATCAACGCTGTACTGGTTGGCAGTATTGCATTACTATTGTTTTTGGTGTCAAGAATGTTTTGAAACACATATGGATATAGAATTGTAGAATGCGTCTCAGGCGTAGGGTATCTCAACAGACCGGAAATTTGTTGATAATTTGTAGTACGCCCAGGGCGCTTTTTCAATGTTAGGGCAGTAATGAACTTATATAAACGGAATTACATAATCTTGATTTTATTTGCACCAGAGTATATTATACATGTAAGGAGAAATAACAATGAATATTCTGGATGTTTTGCTATTACCTAAAAAAGTATACGAGAAGCTTACAGGAAAGCGTCATACTCTGGTATTGGGGATTGTGTTATTAGGCGTTGCGGATTTATTGTTTGATTTATTTGAGAGTCGTCAGAGAATACTGGTAGGAAAAGTGCCGTCTGTATTATATTTCAACATTACATTGACCATTGTAGTGACTATATTGGTAGGGCTTATTGATGTCCTGTTTTTTTCACTGCCGTTATTTGATTTGTTCAAGTATTTTAAAAAGGAAAAGAGTATCAGCAACACTGGGGAACACCTGGTCAAGCTGATGAAAATATACATATGTGCAAATATGCTTGTTATACCAATCAACACTGTATTTCACCTTATATTCTCAAGGGAGGGGTTTGAACAGAATCCCATGGCTTCAGTACTGCTTAGCATATATATACTGATAATCCCTCTTTGGATAAGCGCAGTCGTATCAAGAGGGGCAAATGCCATTTACGGGTTTGTGCCGCAGCTCAGGAAAATGGTATTTCTGGCAGTTTTCATCTGGAGCTCGATACTATGGCATGTTTTAGGCTATATTGTAGATACTTGGCTGATTGTATTAATTAAATAAATCACATATTAAAGAATACCGGACAGTACTTTTTGTCTTCTCAGGATTGCCTGAATTTCTGTTTTAGTATAAAATTCACGGTGGGGCAAATTGATTATTTCAATATCGGATATTACCAGTCCAACTGAATCGGGACTATGATCCAGCAGTATGACTGTTTGCGGCTTAAGGCTTAATTTGTCGCACACCACAAAATCAGCAGTCATATTATTGAAGGATTTCAGCAGCTTTAGATCTGGATTTGCATGTGAGGTGGAAAAAATATTTTTAAATGGGACTGCATAAAAGAGACAATGCTTATCAGTGTCTAATACTGATTTCAAGGTAATATAAAGATCATGCTCACGTCTTCCCATTATACATTTCTTTGCGTTCAGCAACAAATTGCCATGCTCTTTGCTGCGTTGAGGTTTCAGCATATATACAACAGATAGTATTATTGCAATAATCGCAGTCAGAGAAGCTGCTATCATCAGAATAAGTTTCAAATTCAAAACATATCACCCCACAAAAGCTTCTTTTCTGATTATATTAAATTATGAAAAAATTTACAAGCAATAATATAGCATGTATTATTTATTTTATTAAGAGATGGCTAAGGATAATCATTACACTTGAAAATAACCGCCTTCCGGCAGCTTGAATAGAATAAGTCAGGATAGTTTAAGGGAGTAACTCCATATGAATTACATCCCGTTACCTATTCAGATCACTATACGGAAAATTGCCAGGCCGGATTCCAACATTTACTGCCCTTTCGTTACAGGATTCAAATGGATATACTCCTTTGCAGTTTTCATGCGCGCAGACAGGTTTTTTCCTGCCAGACATACAAAACTGCAACTGCCACAGCCCATACACTTTTCAGCGTGAAGTGATTTTGCTTCCTTAAAACGTCCGGCATCAACCAGATGGGCGATTTCATTAACCTTTAGGCCGGCGGGGCATCTTTCGACACAAAATCCGCATTTTGAGCATAAGACGGATTCCTTATAGTTTGGGAAGTTGCCTACTGCTATAAAATTGACGGATTTATCAACTATATCTTCATCACAAACACTTTTTGACTGCATCAGGCCTCCACCACAGAAGGCATGTCCGCTACCGGGGTATACAGAAGCGGCTACATCGCGGATTTTTGTTCCAAGTCTTACTTTCACTATCTGCCGGGACATATTCCTGATATCTGCAAGAGTAAGAAAGCGTGAATCCGCTTTCTTGTTTTTGCATACCGCTTCATAAATGTAAAACAAGGTTTGTACATTGAGAACAAGAATACCTGATTTGGCAGGAATTTCATTATGGGGTATGGTTTTATCCAATACTGTTTTTATTAAAAGTCCTTCTGCTCCCACAGGATAGTAACCGGGTACCCTATGTATCTTCAGATCCTCAGGCATAAGCAAGCCCTTTGCATCTTTTACGGCAAGCGTAACAGATGCAAAGCTTTCACATTTACAGACAAGTTCTATACCCTTACATATTTCTTCCGGATACTGTCTTAACAGCCATTTATCATGTATTAATCCAGGGTCACATTCAACGCCATTTATAATAAGGTGCTTTTCAGGAGCATCTGAGTCCATGACAGTCCTGATTTTCTTGTATACAGGGAAGGCTGCCCCCCCAAAACCAAAGACTTCATTAGCTTCGATGCGCTTAAGAATAGTGTCCTTCGAATCGGAGACGACATTATCCTGGCAAGGATCTTCCTCCCGGACCAAATCCTGAATATGTCCTTTATTTTCAGAGAAGGATATGTATTTGTTTATATTAAAAGGTATATATAAAGAATCATTAGAGGTTTTATCAAACTTATCCAGGGCATATGACACAATATTTACCCCGAGAATACCTGCAGCTAATGCAGTAGTAGTACCAAAAAAGTATACAGGCAGGAATCCTGCTGCGAGACCCGATATAGCTCCTAGTAAAGGACGCATTGTAGTAGTAACCGGATCTGTTATTACCACACAGCCCCAAAAGAATATACCATAGGAGATAATTGCAGATATGCTTAACTCCTGATTAAAAAGCAAAGCTGTAGCCATGCCTGCCATAAAGCTTATTGCGGCAAATGGTCTGAACCTTACAAAGGGCAATGAAAGCAGTATTGCAGGTATTAGAATATATGAGGGCTTAAAGGAAGCAATACCTATATCAAATAGAAGGCTCATTAGTAATAAGCCTGTTATTGCGGGATTTATAGGGTTTCTACCGGTTCCGCCCCAAATATGCTTTCCTATCAGGAGAGCAGCGGCCGCACCGAAAAGTTGCCCCAAAAGGGGAACTTCCGGTGCCAGAATCTGCAGAACGGCTGCTGAAACAGCAGCCGAAACTGCACATGTTGGTTTTTTATAGCGTACAATATTAATAACCGCATCCAGTACCAAGCTAAACAGTAAGACTGCCAGGAAGCTTAGAATATTCTTTGGTGAATCAATCCATAATGGTGACAAATATAAGATCAAAACCACAAAAAGAGCGGCCATAACATGCTCGTTCGACCATTTTGCTCTTACAAGCGGAAATGTTTTCATTAGCGCACACCTGCAAAGAAACCGTGAATTTTATGTAAGCCTGAACCAAAAATCATCAGAGGACAGGCAACAGCAGTTTTTATACCCATTTTATCGCATTCTGCGAGTGTATCTGCATCAGCGATTTTCTTATTATGGAACAGTATTTTCTTAACGCCGTTTTCAGCCAGTGCCTTAACTGCCTTTTTTGTATTTTCCGGGCTCAGTAGTATATATGCGGTTTCCGGTATTTTTGGAAGCTCGCTGAAATTCTTATACACTTTTACGTCATAGCTGCCGCCTGCCTTGGTATTTAGGGGATATACCTGGATACCGTTATTCGTATATGCCTGATAAATAGTCATGCAATACTTGCTGTTTTTCTCCGAAAATCCTACAAATAGAACTTCATTGTTAGAAAAGAATTCTTTGTTTAGCTTTGTCATAAAAAATCCTCCTGTTTGGTATATATTTTACTAATGCTATATTAATATATTAGTAACAAGTCTACAACGATAATCTTGATGATTATCAGACTTCCGACTGAAGATAATGGAGTAATAGTGAACAATATATTCACATTTAGGGTATAATATGCAAGTTTCTTTGTCAATGAAAAATTTTCCTTAACGAAGAGGTTGTAAATACGTTTATTTTTGCTATAATATATTGGTAGAAGTTTTTGTCCCGGTGGCCTAATGGATAAGGTAATGGATTCCGGTTCCATTGATGCGGGTTCGATTCCTGTCCGGGACGCCAGAATAGAGAAGGGTTTCAAGTTTTACGGCTTGAAGCCCTTCTCTACTAATACCAGTTAGCAAGCCTTAAGATTCAAGCTAACCGCTTTTCCCCATATAGCCCTTGCTGTACCCTATTAATTCTGCATGAGCTATTCCTTGTTATTGGCTAACTCTGCAATACGCTTGTTGGCATTATCTTTAAATATGCCTCCGTGATAACAGATAACTGTTTCTATATCAAACTGTGTGAGCTTTTCCAATGATTTTAGAGCCATATCATTATCTGAATTGGTGAATACGGGAGCGGGGGTGAGTGTTCCGCCTTCAGCAAACATACTGTCACCTGCAATAAGTATTTTAAACTGCTTAAGATAAAGGGAGATATGGCCGGGAGTATGCCCGGGAGTATGAATGATATTGATTCCGCCGCAGACGGGTAACTCCTCATTATCTTCAATTGTTTTGTCTACGTGTGAACTATATTTCTGGTATGCAGATTTCATATTCTTGCAGAGTACTTTAGCTTCAGGGGGAAGGGATTCAAATCGCGCTTCCATTTGAGCTATCTTGATAGGGCATTGCTCACCCTGTATATACGGCTTTTCTTCTTTATGTGCCAGTATTTCAGCTTTTATGCCGAGTTCGTTCTGAATCCCCAAAATACTTCCTATATGATCCATATCATGGTGAGTAATGATGATCTTGGTCAGATTATTCAGAGGTATACCGGCTTTAGACATCGCATCCTTGATGTGAAGCGATTGTCCAGGATATCCGGCATCTATGAGTAGTACATTGTCACAATCCCAAACTAATACCGGATAAATAAAATTTGTTTTGCCCATGACATCCATGGAAAGTTCAAGCATCTCAACTCCATTAACTATTCTCATCTTCTTTCCCCTTTCATTAATAAAAAAATCTTTTGCGTATTGACAATAGAATCATTTTGTGATATAGTAAGATTGGGTATTACTGTGGTACGAAGGAATTCTTATATCTGTCTAGTATATTCCAATCATAGGAAGTATACAATGTTGAAGCTTTCCTTTCTGGAAGTGTCTGGCCGGATTATCTTGGTTTTTCTTAAGAAATTAAGGTTAATCTACCTATTACTTCATAAAATTTTCTGTTTTTTGCTATTATTATTTGACTTATTTATTTTGGCGAATAAAAAACACCTATTACCAAATCGTTAAGAGATAAGATAATAGGTGCTTAGCATATATCATTTTTCACCAAATCGTCCGAGAGAGGGAAATACGCCGGAAAGGCTAAAAGGGAGAAAGCTCTGATGTTATGATTCAGTGCTTTTATACTCTTCTTCATACTTTATTACCGAAGGTTCTGAATACCTGTCTATATCAGGTCTGCCGCGCAAATCGTCATATATTCTTCCTATTGCCACATACTGATCTATAAAGCGCCTGTTACTGTCATCCAGAAGGAAGCTTTCTATATCCCTTATACTTGAGATTGTCTCGGGATAATCCGTATCTGCCAGCATACCGTTGATTTTATCAAATGCTTGTTTTTCATCCATAATATTACCTCCTGTCGGTAATATTATGGATGAAAAACTTAATTTTATGCGTAGTCCGTCTTACTTTCCATTAAACCGGGGAATATGCAAGGTACAATGTGAAATATTATCAGGGAGTCAACATAAAAGGTTAGCACAAATAGGGGAAAAGAACAGTATAATGAACAAGGATAGTTTATAGTCAGGAAAAAATATATGAACTGGGAAACTAATAACCAAGCCAGACTTGTACCGAAGCTGGGATCATTTAATTATACTGTACAACCTGGAGATAATCTTTTCAGGATTGCCAGGAATTTCAATACAACTATCGAAATCCTAAGAAAATTCAATTATATTCCTACACCACAACTGATTTTTCCCGGGAGACAGCTGATAATTCCATATTCTCCTGCGGAAGCAATCATATATACAGTGCAGCCGGGAGATACCCTATCTGATATAGCAAGGAAGTTTGGAACCTATGTTCAGAATCTTGTAGATTTCAACTATCTCGATGATCCTGATCTGATTCTTGTAGGACAAAACCTGGTTGTAACAGCGTCTTTAAGGTAATGGCAAGATAAAAGGAGAAGAAAGTATTTCTCCTTGGTACATATACCCGGTTGGATGATTGGCGGTATGTAAACTAACTGCTTTTTCCAAAAAAGCTCTTAAATTTATTTACAAAACCTGTGACAGTACTTGCAGGTGTATCCCTCAATGAGCTTCCTATTTCGGAATTTACGATTGTTTCAAGACTACGTGCTATATCGCAAGTAGGATATGAAATACATAAAGGAACCTGCTCCTTTATTGATCTGCTAACATATTTGCTTTCAGGAATATAACCACATGGGACTATATTATAGTTGAGAAAATTGCGCACTACACTTGTTATTCTGCTTAAAACGGCCTCACCTTCCTGTGAGGTTTCACATTTGTTTATTATCAGCTTTAAATGTATGTCCCTGCTTTTATCGAGAATGACCTTGATTATGGAATATGCATCTGTAATTGCATGGGGCTCCGGTGTTGTGAGTATTACTGTTTCGTCAGCCGCATATATGAAGTTTGTGACGTTTTTTGAAAGGCCTGCCCCTGTATCAATAAGAACATAATCAAAATTTTGCTCGAGAAAGCTAAAGCCTGCAGTGATTCTATAAAATTGCGGCGGCGTTAAGTTTGCAAGATCCTGAATACCACTGCCGCCGGGAACCAGCTTTATTCCTCCGGGCGCTTCTATGATTACTTCCTGGATGCTTTTAGAGCCGTCTATGACATCAATTATATTGTACCTGGAGTTCACCTTCATAAGTACATCTACATTAGCCATTCCAAGATCGGCATCCAGGACAACTACTTTTTTTCCTTTCCTGGCCAGTGTTATGGCATAATTTATTATAAAGCTTGTTTTCCCGACACCGCCTTTGCCGCTGGTGATAGTAATGAACCTGCAAAAGTTTTCCCCCGATATTCTCCTGTTTTCTATACTATCTGTACGTTCGCTATTGAAAGCAGAAGGCAGCTTTACCACAAGCGAATGTCTGCCTATGTTACGGTCAATAACCTCTGTAGTAAACTCACATATTCCTTGATATGTACTGATTTTCAGGTTGAGAATAAAACCTACATTCAGGGGGACGTGGAGACCCTTGTAATATGGGGTGCTGATTTCCAGAGTATTATTGCTTGCGGATAATAGGGTGCTTTCATATACATTCTTATAAAACATGGAATTGGTTGTAAGCTGAATAGACTGACCGGCTTCAAATTTATATGCTATCATAGGGAACCTCGTCTTTTGTTATATATGGGTAAATCTGAAAACTAAGAGTTTATATATTCAGTACGTGCTTTTCATTCATATCTGAGTTTGTCTGCTGAGGAAGTTTGACTCTGTGAGTAATTAGGATCTGTCATGAAGGAGAACTGCAACTGAAGCTGTATTTCTCCATTTCTTTCGCTGTAGAGGGTTAATTTCGGATTATGCGTAATGAAAACTGATCTACAATATATTTTATATTATCACATTTTTTGTGTCAATCAGACATTAAGGAGTGGGTCTTGAAACCCGCTTTATAAGGCACTTTGTTAAAAATATAACCCTCGACTTCCGAAGGGTGTTATGGTATAATAAAATTACAATTTATACAAGTAGTACTAAATAATAACATTACAGTTATACAAACCAATTTGTTGCATCAATTCATTAAGTTTATAGACAGACATATGAAGTGAGCATTTGTTCCAAGAGAATCCTGAAGATACAATGTTTTTAACTCGAAAACATATTGATGCATAAGAATATCATAAACTGAGCTTTAGATTATGATATCTTGTCTGACTGCAAAACATCTTCAACACGTCAAAATAATATCAGCCTAAAATACTAAAGAATTTTGTTAGTAGACTCTAAGACTTTCCAAAATGTTTCTACCGGGAAAAGTAAATACGAAAACAAATATACGGGCATATGCAAAATACGTATAAGCATGATAGAACAGCATGTTTTGTAATTGTAACCACAACCCAGACGGAAATATGATCTTATTTGCCAAAAGCAGCTGTTTTGTTGCTGTTTGGAACACTAATAAAAAGATTGGAGTGTGATGTTATGACTTACTTTTCCGAGAGGAGAAAGTATCAGAGGTGCAGCGGCGCTGTTTGCAAAGCGATGGTTATGACTGATAAAATGAGATGGAGGGATATAGAATTATGTGACATCTCGGCAGGTGGATTGAAATTCGCTGCAAGCAGCCCTTATGATGCTGTAGCACCGATTAACCTGCATCTTACTGTACATAATATGCTGTCTGAGTTTGAAATGAAGCTTGAAGGACATATAGTAAGGATGGAGGAGAGGAAAGGCGGATATACGTATTCTGTAAAGTTTGACCGGATCAATAAATACAATCAGGTTCAATTGGATGAAGTAATCAAATCTAAAATATCGGTTTATACCAACAGACAGCCTGTGGCGGAGGACGGAATATATACATTTCTATTTCTTCCCCGTATCAGACCCTCATCCTTCCGTGGCAAATTGAAATTTTTCAAATAGAATCCCCTGTAATACAGGGGATTTGCTTTATATGTAGGGAATTAAGGTTTCGGAATTCCCAATAACAATTTTATGGATTTAATCCTGTTACCTGTGGTAAAATAACTGGCGAAGCAGATGTAAAAATATTTTGCATTTAGTGGGTTTACGGAGGAATAGGATGAAAATCGGAAATGTAGAGCTGGACAATAATGTATTTCTTGCACCTATGGCAGGCGTCACAGATATGCCATACAGAATCCTGTGTAAAGAGCAGGGCTGTGGACTGGTATACACCGAGATGGTAAGTGCAAAAGGCATGCACTATAATGACGAGAGAAGCTTCAGGCTTACAGAAATTGATGATGCTGAGAAGCCGGCAGGCATACAGATATTCGGTTCAGACCCGGCTATTATGGCGGGTATAGCAGAAAGACTGAATTTCTCGGACGCTGCTATTATTGATATAAATATGGGATGTCCCACACCTAAGATTACGAAGAACGGTGAAGGAAGCGCACTTATGCTTAAGCCTCGTCTTATATCTGAAATTGTAAGATCTGTGGTAAAAGCATCTGACAAACCTGTTACCGTTAAGATCAGGAAGGGTTGGGATGATGAAAATGTCAATGCAGTAGAGATTGCAGGGATTGCAGAAGAGAGTGGTGCAAAGGCAATTGCTGTTCATGGCAGGACCAGAGAGCAGTTTTACATCGGAAAGGCTGACTGGGATATAATCAGACAGGTGAAAAGCAGTGTAACTATTCCTGTAATAGGGAACGGAGATATTGGTTCTCCCGAAGATGCCAAAAGAATGTTAGAGTATACAGGGTGCGATGCCATCATGGTAGGTCGGGGTGCACAGGGTAACCCATGGCTGTTTAAAAGGATTTTGTACTATTTGAATTCCGGAGAGCATTTACCTGAGCCTACAGCTGACGAAAAAATCAATACTATAATAAGACATATGCGTATGCTTGTTGATTTGAAGGGTGAGCATACGGGGGTATGTGAAATGAGAAAGCATATTGCATGGTATATTAAGGGAATGAGAAATTCAACCTATGTTAAAGAAAAAGTATTTCGTATAAATTCAAAGGATGAGATTATTGAATTGCTATATGAATATCTTCATAAAGGGATGTAGATTCATCCTTTATTCTTTTTTACCCTTGTATACTGTCATTTTGATCAGTGATTTTCTTATACCTTCTGCAATACCTTCAGCAGCCTTTTGCTTGAAATCCCCGGAAGCAAGAAGCTTTGCTTCCTTGTAATTGGATAAAAACCCTAGCTCTACAAGTGCAGTAGGCATATTTGCATGTCTCAGTACAGCAAGATCGGTTCTGTCCTCTATACCAAGATCCTTAGTACCAAGGGATTTGGCCAGCTCGGACTGAAGGAGTTTTGCGTAATCTAATTCGCAAAGAAATCCTGCCCTAAGGTTTTCAGATGGGAAATACAAAGTCATTACACCGTTTAGGTGTTCGTATTTGAACCAGTTACAGTGTATACTTACAAATAATGCCGCGTTTCTTTCGTTAGCTGCTTTAATCCTATCGTAAAGCTCTATAAACCGGTCATCATTTCTTGTAATATACGTTGGTATGTTGTATGACTTCAGTAGCGTTTCCAGCCTTAATGCCACATCCAGATTAATATCTTTCTCCAGGATTTTTCCGGAATTTGCTCCTGGATCATCCCCGCCATGTCCGGGATCAATAACAACAAGCTTTGATCCTTTCCAGGGATTTAAGACAGCACCACCATTTTTGACAGTGCGGGAAGGGAATTTGAAATCTGAAGCTTTATTGAGCTTATCTGAAATGGTATTCTTTTTTTCTACTGAGGCTGCTTCCAGAGGGTATCTGCTGCTAACAATGTCTGCAGCATGCATCTCTGAGGATTCTGAAAAAAGCGAAAAAACAACCATTACAAAAATACAGGACAGTGTTATTAATAAATTTCTCATAAGTATTTATAATGCCCCCTAATAGCATTATTATCTTTTCTTTAGTAAGTTGTTATAGACATTATACAACAAAATCCATCTGTATACATAAATATTTATGATATAAAGTGCATTAATTTTGAAAACATCCTGCAGCCTATATTGACTATTGTGCAGAAAACAATCTACTAATCTTCATAAAAAACTGTATTAAGCTGATTACTTTACTTTTATATCCTGTTATTATAAAATGAATACAGAATATACGTTCGGTAGATGGAGATAAAGGTATGAATCTTGATCAAATGCTGCAATATTTTAAAGCATCCGAAAGGATGATGAAAAACATCACCAACTGGGTTGAAGTTCCTGAAAGGGAGGCATGTTATAATGAGTTTCCCGGATATATGGATGTTAGAATTATAGATGCCTTAAAAAGAAGAGGAGTATATAAGCTGTATTCACATCAGGCTTCTGCTGTTGAAGCTGTCAATTCTGGAAAGGACATTGTGGTTGTTACACCTACGGCATCAGGTAAAACCATGTGCTATAATATTCCTGTCCTAAATGCAATTCTTAGAGATGATGAATCAAGGGCGATATTTCTTTTTCCTACAAAAGCCCTTTCGCAGGATCAGACGACGGAACTGCACGAGCTTATTACAGAGGCAGGCGTTGATGTCAAAACATATACTTATGACGGGGATACGCCACAATCGGCAAGGAAAGCAATAAGGCAGGCAGGCCATATAGTGGTCACCAACCCTGATATGCTGCACAGCGGTATACTCCCCCATCATACCAAATGGACTAAACTGTTTGAAAATCTCAAATTCATAGTTATAGATGAGGTACATCATTACAGGGGTGTATTCGGCAGTCATCTGGCAAATGTAATCAGAAGGCTTCAGCGGATATGCAACTTCTATGGTTCCAATCCCCAGTTCATATGCTGTTCTGCAACGATAGCCAACCCCGCAGAGTTAGCAGGTAGAATCACCGGCAGAGAGATGGTATTGGTAGATAACAATGGTGCGCCCTCCGGCAGGAAGCACATAGTTTTTTACAACCCGCCCCTGGTAAACAAGGAACTTGGTATAAGGAGGAGCAGTACACTGGAGGCCAAACAGCTGGCTGAGACTCTGATAAAAAACGATATCCAGACAATAATATTCACCCGGAGCAGGCTCAATGTTGAAGTATTGGTTACATACCTCAAGGACATATTCCATGGCAAAATGGGAAATGAAGGTAAGGTGCGCGGGTACCGGGGAGGATATTTGCCAAACCTCAGGCGGGACATAGAAAGAGGATTGAGGGATGGAAGCATCACTGGTGTAGTAAGCACCAATGCGCTGGAACTGGGAATCGATATAGGAAATCTTGAGGCTTGTATAATTTGCGGCTATCCCGGAAATATTGCCAGCACGTGGCAGCAGGCCGGACGCGCCGGAAGAAGAAACAGTGTGTCGGCTGCATTCCTAATTGCAAACAGCAGTCCGCTTGATCAGTACATTGTCAATAATCCTGATTACTTTTTCGGTAAAAGCCCTGAGAATGGCCTGGTAAACCCTGATAACCTTGCAATATTATTTAGCCATATGAAATGTGCTGCTTTTGAGCTTCCTTTTGAGGATACTGAAATTTTTGGAGTAGCTACAACCCAGGAAATACTGGGCTTCATGGAAGAGGCAAAGCTGGTCAGACATGTAGGCAGCAGGTGGTACTGGGCATCAGATGTTTTCCCGTCTGATGAGATAAGCCTAAGAAGCGCGGCCAACGAAAATTTCATTATCATAGATATTTCTGAACCTCACCACAGGGTCATTGGTGAGACTGACAGGTTCAGTGCGCCTATGCTGCTGCATGAGGAAGCTATTTATATACATGAGGGACAGCAGTATCAGGTGGAAGAACTGGATTTTGAAGAAAAAAAAGCATATATTCGCAAGGTGAATGTTGACTACTATACAGATGCCAATCTGGCTGTGGACCTGAAAGTCATAGATGTATTCAGGGAGCAAGATTACGGGGATATTTCAAAATGCAGTGGAGAAGTAATGGTTTCAGCTCTTGTAACCATGTTTAAGAAAATCAAGTTGTATACACATGAAAATATAGGGTCCGGTCCTGTTAATCTGCCTGAAATGGAGATGCATACAACTTCCTACTGGACCAGTCTTCCGGAAAGAATGCCAGGAGTAGAGTCTCAAGGGGAAATGCAGAATGGGCTGCTGGGACTGTCAAATATTCTGGCACATGCAGCACCTGTGTATCTAATGTGCGATCCGGGAGATATAAGAGTGGTACACCAGGTAAAATCAACCTTTACTCAAAGGCCGACCCTATATATATATGACAGCTATCCGGGAGGAGTAGGTTTCAGTGATAAGCTGTACGAACTGCATGATGAACTGTTTGTTACATCAAAGAGAATGATAGAGCAATGTACCTGTGATGAGGGCTGCCCTTCGTGTGTAGGACCATTGACTGAGTTTCAGGGGAGTGGAAATCCGAAGGAAGTGACTTTGAAGCTAATTGAATTCATTTTGAACAAAAGGTAAAATAAAGGCAGGCTATAAAGCCTGTCTTTGTTCATTTATAAAGCCTTTTGAGAGCCTGTATTCCCTTATTCCAAAAGAATTTATTTTGCGTTTAGAGAGCGTTGAATATGAGAAATATTAAAATCACAAAAAAAATATGGTATACTGTAAAAACAGGATACGGCACTGTGCACGCCATGGGAGGGTTTATGGATCTTAGGAGCAAACTTGAAATGTATAAAAGCAGTCAGGTGAATAAGATAGAAAAACCTATCAGCAGCAGACTTGATATACATGAGGTTTTACAGGTAACCCCATGCGAAAATGAAGCTGGAAAGTACTATGTTATAGAGAAAAGGTATCCCCTCTTTCACAATCATGGGGGATATGGCCTTGGACAGCTTTTTGATATAAATCTTAAGTCCATGACATGCATTTTTAGCGGCCTTGACGAGGAAATACCTATAAAAGAGTTAGTTTTTCTGGATACCGAAACCACTGGGTTATCAGGCGGTGTAGGTACGGTAGCCTTCCTTATTGGGACAGGCTTTTTTGAAAATGATTGTTTTGTAATGAGACAGTTTTTCATGAGAGATTATGATGAAGAGCTTGCCGTACTGCAAGGACTAAATAGCATGCTGTCACAGTTTAAAGGCCTTATCACTTTTAACGGCAAAGCTTTTGACTGGAACCTTTTAAATACCAGATTTACGTACAACCGTATAAGGATTGACATGAAAGATCCTGTACATTTAGATCTCTTGTTTCCCTCAAGAAGGATCTGGAAGATGAAGCTGGAAAGCTGCCGTCTGACTAGCTTGGAGGAAAATATACTGGGTGAATACAGACAAGACGATATTCCGGGGGCGTTAATACCTTCTATATATTTCAAATACCTGGAGGACAGGGATGCTACTGAAATAAAGCAGGTAATCAAGCATAATGAACTGGACATACTTTCTATGGTTGCGTTAATGATAAAGATAAACAGTATGCTTGAAAACCCTCTGTCTGAAACCGATGGTGATAAGGAATTATTAAGTATCGGCAGGATTTTAGAGGGTAACGAACAGTATGAAGCTATGGCTGATTGCTATAAAAACTGTATAAAATCAGAAAACAGTTTTGTAAAAGAGGCGGCAGCCCGGAGGTTGGCCACAGTATTCAAGAGGAATAAAGATTACGAAAGCGCAGTAAGGCAGTGGGAGCAAATGCTTGCCGACACAGAAACACTAAGCGCCTACCCTCTGATAGAATTGGCTAAATACTATGAGCATAAGGCAAAAGATATGGGAAAAGCATTGGAAATGGCAGAAAAGGCGGCGCAGCTAATATCTAAGATCGGATTGAATAATAGGATGCATTATGCTGACATAAAGAAAAGATGTGATCGGCTAAAAAGAAAGGCAGGCAAAATTGATGCATGATATTTCAAAGGACCATATTAACAGCTTTACACCTAAAACCCCAAGCATGTCAGTGGTAGAGATGACCGAGCTGGTTTTACCGAATGATACTAATCTTTTGGGAAACCTTCTTGGAGGGAGATTGATGCATTGGATTGATATTGCAGGAGCTATGGCGGCATCCAGGCATTCAAACAAAGTTGTTGCCACTGCTGCAATGGATAGTCTGGATTTCAGGCATCCGGCGCGCATGGGTGAAATGGTAATACTAAGGGCTAAGCTGACTTGGGTCGGACGCACATCTATGGAAGTAACAGTAAAGGTTTATGCAGAAAACATGAGAACGGGAAATGTAATAATGACAAACAAGGCGTACCTGACATTTGTTGCACTTGATAGTGATGGAAAGCCCACACCGGTATCCCCTCTTACACCTGAGACTGACGATGAAAAGAAGGATTATTTAGAAGCTGAGAAGAGAAGAAATTCACGCCTCAGCCGCAGAAATTCAGGAATTTAGACTTAATTAAGGTATATAACCAGTCAGGTGCAGGAAATAAATATCTATTGAGATGAGAATGACGTTTAAGGAACTCTGGAGGTATCGATGAAGTTTTTACGTACTAAGGCTGTAGTAATATTTATTACAGTGATATCTATCCTGTGCATTATTGCAGCCGGTATTGCTATTGAGGTGTCAATAGTAATGATAAAGAAGAAGGATCAGGCACTGAAGCCTTTGGCAGCTCAGCCCACAAAAAGTATTGAGGCATCGGTTAAGCCGGTGAAGGCCAATAAGCTGGAAGAACAAGCCTTTTATTTCAACGGAGAAGTTATAGAAGGGCTGAAAGCTTACTCAGATGAGAAAGAAAGCTTTTTCATTCCTATGGATTTGCTGCTTCAAAAGCTGGGTATCGGGTTCAGGTTCTTTTCGTCTGATGATATATTTGAGTTCAGCATACACAATGAGAAGGTCAAAATGATTTTGAACAAATCCGAAGTAGAAATAGATGGTAGAAAGGTAAAGCTGGATTCTGCTGTTTTGACAGCTAAAAACCATATTCTCGTTTCTACGGAAATATTTGATTTTCTTAAAGGTTTTAGCGTGGACAAATATTTGAGTAAGAATACTGTTTTCATAAATTATTTCCCGGATTTGAAAAATGGTATAAATGGAATAAGATTGTTAAGGACAGAAAATGAGACAGTAGAAATATCTGATTTGCTTAATGAAAAACAATTCTGGAAGAGTGAGGGAAAAAATAGCGATAATGTTAGGATAGAGACTTCCAAAGAGAATACAGGCTATACCATTAAAAGGGATAACAAGGTATATGTTTTTTGTCCGGACGGGATGAAAAATCCGCGTCTGACTGATATAAGCCAATCAGCAGCATGGTCGGCAGACGGAAAGTATCTTTACTGGATAGATCCGGTAAAAGGGATTTCATATTTATATGATGTCAGGGAAGGTATCATGAGGAAGCTGGGTGATTATTTTCTCAGAATGCGCGATGCAAAGCCTAAGGACAGAAATTACAAGCTGTTTAGCAATGGCGGGATACTATATGAATACAAGCAGGGAAAAAGATATAAACGTATTACCTTCACCGACCCGGAATACCCTGTAAACTATACTTTCATTGAGAGAAGGGGAAAAACAGTAATAGAAGGTAGGGTGTCCTTTTCTCCGGATGCTGACAGGGTGCTTTACTATAAAGCAGGAGAAGGATATTATACAGCGGTTGTCGATGGTACCAGGCAGGCATTTATAGGCGCAGGCAGCGGGGCTGTATGGATTAGCAGCAATAAGATTTTGCTCTATACTGCAGAGGATAAATTCCTGGTAACTTCAGATGGCATGTACAGGGAAAAAACTGCAGGCATATGGAAAGTGTTGGGGCAGTCAACCGATGGGGCTGTTTTTTATACAGATGGAAGAACACTTTATTGCGAAGCAGAAAAAGGCGAAGTACAAGTATTTAAGCTGAATATTTCCCTGGACTATGTATTTGCACTGGACAGACAAGGGCCATATCTGGGTGTTTCAAAAGCTGATGATAAAACATATATAATCAGCAAGGGCAAGACAAAAGAGATTGGTAACAGCAGCTTGTTAAGAAGTTTTGGCGGGAAGGGAATAAATGAATACGGGTATAGCATATCCGGTTCTCCCGGAGGGAAATACACTGCGGCTGTCAGAAGTCTGGAGGGATTTTTAGGTATTGACTTGTTAGATAATAAAAAGGCAGAGGTACGGAGATTTACCCTGAATTATAATGTTGAAAACTTATCTCATTTGGATAAGTGTAATATGACATGGGTGAGTGACGACACACTCATACTGAGTACGGCAAACAGGGGCTGGTTGATAGATTTAAAGGACAAACCCGGTATTTATGACTGGGTTGAGGGTAGTGGAAGTAGAATTTATGGTATATATGTTAATAAAAAAGGCTAGATATATACGCATGCCGGCTTTTCCCCAATACTGCGGAAAGGCACAGGAGCAGGACAAAAGTGGTGTTAGCCACTTTTGTCCTGCTGCAGTTTGCTATGGTTTTTAGAGTATATGAAGTATACTATTACTCCTATTATCAGCCAGACAAAAAATCTCAACCATGTGAGAGGGTCAAGGCTGATTATGAGATACGTGCACAATGCCACTGATAACAGCGGGATCAAAGGTACTCCCGGGCATCTGAAAGGTCTGGGCTCCTCTGGTTTCTTGACTCTCAGGACAATTACTCCGATCGATACTATGATGAAGGCTGCAAGTGTGCCTATATTAGTGAGTTCTGCTACTACATTGATAGGTAGAAATGCAGCAGTCACGCCTGTCAGCATTAATGTCAGCAGAGTACTTTTGACAGGTGTCTTGGTTTTTGTGGATACTTCACCAAAAACCCTGGGAAGTAAGCCGTCTCTTGACATGGCAAAGAAAATTCTTGTTTGCCCAAGCATCATTACGAGAAGAACACTGGTAATACCGGCAATAGCACCTAGTGAGAGTAATCCGGCAGCCCAGTTTTGGCCGATCCTGGTTAGTGCATATGCAACAGGAGCACTTTGGTTTGAAAGCTCTGTGTACTTCACCACACCAGTTAGGACAGCAGCAACTGCTATATACAACACTGTTGCTACAAGCAGTGATACCGTAATTCCAATAGGGAGATCCCTTTGGGGTCTTTTCACTTCTTCTGCTGCTGTTGAAACGGCGTCAAAGCCTATATATGCAAAAAATACTATGGCTGCCCCTGCTACTACACCTTTGAAACCGAATGGCATGAAAGGCTGCCAGTTTGCGGCGTTTACACTGGGAAATGCCAATAATATGAACAGTATTATGACAGCAAGTTTAACTACCACAATTACGTTATTTACCCATATACTTTCCTTGATTCCTTTTATAAGAAGATAAGAAATTATTGCTATTACTATAACCGCAGGAAGATCTATAAAGCCGCCTTCTTTTGCAAGAAAAGAAGTTGTGAGAGCTGTCGGTAGATTTATACCTACTACTTTCAGCAGATTTGTCATATAGCCTGACCATCCTATTGCAATAGCGCTAATAGCTACAGAATACTCCAGTATAAGATCCCATCCGATTATCCATGCAAAAATTTCACCAAGTGCAGCATATGAATAAGTGTATGCACTTCCTGCTACCGGAATCATTGAAGCAAACTCTGCGTAGGCCAATGCCGCCAGAGCACAGGTTACAGCTGACAGAATAAATGAAACTATAATTGCCGGGCCTGCGTACTGCGAAGCGGCGACTCCTGTTATTACAAATATTCCCGTACCAATGATTGCACCTATCCCCAGCGAAATCAGATCCCTTGCGCCGAGAACCTTCTTAAGCTGGTTTTCGCCTTGAGTTTCTGCTATCAGATCACGGATTGACTTTGTTCTAAATATTCCCATAAAAACTCCTTGTATTGCACAGTAATTTTCGTATTTTATTTTATTTCGTATCAGTGCGAATAATACATGTGTAATATTGTCATTATGAAATTTTGCAGAAGCTTGACCATAGTATGTCATTAAAGCTATTTATTTCACCTCATCTTTCTTATACCGTCATAAGCTTGAGTTTTTCAAAATATTAATAATAGAGATTTTTTCTTTAGGGAGTCTAAATGTCTAAAAAGTCTTTTATAGGCGGGGCAATTATACTTATGCTGGCCGGGTTTGTTGTAAGGATATTGGGATTTGTTTATAGAATATATTTATCAAACCTGATAGGGGCAGAAGGAATGGGACTATTTCAGCTTATTTCTCCTGTCTATACTTTGGTTATCCTCACTTTGACATCAGGTATATCTATTGCGGTTTCAAAAACCGTAGCAGAGGAATTGGCCAAAAATCATATTGTAAACTTGAGAAGAATTACCTCCTGTGCTCTTATGCTTGTAATTGGAGCCGGTACTATCGTTTCTGTGTTCATGTTTTTAAATGTGAGATTTATTGCAGATGTCTTGCTGAGGGACAGCAGAACCTATTATTCACTTCTGCTCTTAATACCTTGTATTCCGGTAATAGCCGCAGCAGCTGCGATCAAGGGGTACTTCTACGGTATTCAGGATGTGACACCTACAGCTGTTTCTCAGATAGTAGAGCAGATTGTAAGGATAGGCCTTGTAATGGCTATGGCATCTTACTTTTTGAATATAGGGTTGGAGTTTGCCTGTGCTTTGGCAACTATCGGTATGGCTTTCGGAGAGATTTCCAATCTGGCTGTTGTATATATAGCTTACAGGATCAAGCGTAAGAAAGATATTCAGAACAAAGGAAAAACAGGTGCTTTGAAGAAAAAGTCGATCATAAGGAGCTTGTTGAACATTTCTATACCCATATCATTAAATAGATTCATCATATCGATAATGACTACGGTAGAAATGATTCTCATACCAAGAAGGCTTCTGACCGGGGGGCTGGATTATCAGCTCAGTATGCAGGAATACGGGCGGCTTGCCGGTATGGCTATGCCGCTTATTTTCTTTCCGTCGCTTGTAACTTACTCACTTGCTACAACTCTTGTTCCTGCTATCTCGGAAGCAATGTCCCTGAAGAATTACAAGTCTGTAAATTACAGAATATCAAAATCAATTCAGATCACATTTATCCTGGGATTCATATTTACAGCTGTATTTCTGGCTTATCCGGATGAAATCGGGAATTTGATATATAAGAAGGAAAATATAGGCGGAATGTTGTACCTGCTTGCCTTTTGCTGCATATTCATTTACTTGCAGCAAACTTTACTGGGAATACTTAACGGCTTGGGTAAGCAAGGGGTTTCGCTCAGGAATTTTGTAATAGGAAATTTTATCAGAATTGCTTTCGTATATTTTATCATCCCTATATACGGCATTCCCGGATATGTAGTAGGAATAATTATTAGTTCAGCACTTGTATGTATTCTGAATCTGTATTCGGTCATAAAAACAACAGGTATGGCGCTTGACATAAGGAATTGGTTAGTAAAACCGGGTTTGGTAGGTATAGTGATGCTTTTTATAGCCAGGTATATTTACAGTTTTTGCAGAATATTCGATATGGGGCATAATTGGAGTGTAGTTTTGACTATAGTAATAAATGTGATTGTTGCAATATCCTTAATGGTTGTTGTGGGGGCTTTACAGAAGGATGAGATACTGAGGCTCTTCGGAAGGGTACCTAAAAAAATAACAGCTAAAAAACGCTGAAATATGATGTAAATTTAAGAATGATGAGTATAAATTGCGTAAATATGATTTGGTACAGACAGAAGGTCAAAGATAGTCAAAAACAAATTTTGATATCCGTTAATAATATATGGTATAACATTAGTATAAAGTCAAAGATAGTCAAAGTAAGGGGATGCTTAAATCCGAAGATCCCCAGTAAACATTATTTAAATAATAGGAGGTATTTATATGTTTGGAATGACACCTTATAACAGAAAAAATCACGGAATTGCCAGAAGCAATAGTGTCTGGGATTTACGGAGCGTTTTTGACAATTTCTTTAATGACCCGTTTTTTTCACAGTTTTCCGGTAGCGGACACCCTATAAGAGCAGATATAAGTGAGAATGAGAAAGAGTATATAGTAGATGCAGAAATCCCTGGAGTTCAAAAAGAGGACATAAAGCTTGATCTTAGAGATGATGTGCTTACTATTTCAGTAGAACACAATGAACAAGTGAATGAAGAAAGGGACAACTTCATCAGACGCGAGAGGAGAACCGGTTCCTTCAGCAGGAGCTTCTATGTGGAAAACGTCAGAAATGAGGCTGTAACAGCGAAATATAACAATGGTATTCTTACAATTACTTTACCAAAACAGGAAGGAAAAAAAGAAAGCAGGCACAATATTGAGATTCAATAACAGAGTTTTTTGTAATAATTTTTTAATACTTAGTTTAAAACTTTTTAATAATTGTATCGTATAATTCTATGTAAGGAAGAACGATATGATTATAAAAGGGGTTTTCTATGACAGATAATTACAAAGAACTTGAAAAGCAGATAGTAGAAAAGAACACAGTATTGAATTCCCTTAGAGGTAATAGAAATGAGGACAGGGAAAAGGCAAGCCACATAAAAAATGAGTTGGATAAGTTGTTGTTTGCTTATTATAAATCACTTAAGTGCAGATATACTGGAGCACTGTTCCTTAGACCACTACTATAGTGTTTATATAGAAGCCTTGGAGGTTATATTACCCCCAAGGCCTCTTTGTGTGTATGGGAAAGCGTGAAACGCTATAATATCGGTATATTGAGGTTGGAATCCTGTTTTTGATTTAATGCCGATATAATTTTGCATAAGCTTCTGATTCCGGATTTGATTTGTTTTTCAGGAACTGCTGCAAAGCTAATCCTTATATTGTTTAACTTTTGACAGGAACTGTTGCTGTAGAATATTTTTCCGGGAGCGAAAACTATATCACTTGAGGCAGTCCGCTTCAGGAGGTTGTTTATAGGAAAGCCGAAGGGCATATCCAACCATATGTTTAGTCCTCCACCCGGTCTGAAAAAACTGATATTGTCCGGGAGATTTTCCTCCAATGCTTCCAGTGTCTCAAAATATCTCTTTTTATATATATCGTACATGAATTTAAAATGCTTATCCCAGTAGCCTTTCCGGATATACAGGTCAAACGCTCTCTGTATCAGTCCCGAAGTGGATATGTCAGTTGTATGCTTTGCCTGCAGAATGGTGTTTTGCATACTTGGCGGCGATATCATAAATCCAAGCCTTAGACCGGGCATAAATATCTTTGAAAAGCTTTTTATGAAAATAACCCTGTTATTTTTATCAAGTGCTTTAATAGGGGGATATTTCTTCTCTTCAAAATCCAGATCACTGACATAGTCATCTTCAATTACATAAGTATCATATCTTTCAGCCAGTTTTAAGAGCTCCAACCGTTTTTTATGTGAGTAGGAGTACCCTGTGGGGTTTTGAAAGGAAGGTATTGTATAAATGAGCTTCGGCTTGTATTTTTTAAGGTTATATTCGAGAAGGTTTAAATCCATACCGTCCTTATCTATTTCTATATCAATTATCTCAGCACCTCTCGACTTGAAAACAGCAATAGCACCTGTGTATGTGGGGCTTTCAGTTATTACGTAATCACCTTGCCTCAAAAAAGCCTTGGATATGATATCTATACCTTGCTGGGCACCGGAGATTATCTGAATACTTCCAGGAGAACTCTCAATATTATTCAGCGACAGAAGACCGCATATGCATTCCCTCAAAGGTAAAAAACCCTGGCTTTCCTGATAGCTGAAGGCATTTCCTTTATCTCTGTCCAGTGTTTCATTCAGTGCAATTTTGAAGTTGTCAACAGGGAAAAGATCCGGGGTAGGTGTTGCACTGGCGAAATTAATCGTATTTTCGCTTATATTCACCTGTCCGCTGCTTATCAGGGATACATCATCCTGATTGTACAGCTCATCGTTAATTACGCTTTCATCCGCATTACTGCCGATTTTTATGGGAAGCATACTTGCCACATATGTTCCGCTTCCGGTTTTGGTATATACATAACCTTCACTTTCAAGTTGCCTGAAAGCAGATACTACTGTTATCTGATTGATGTTAAGCGTTTTCGACATCTGCCTTACGGAAGGCAGCCTGTAATCAGAAAGAAGAGAACCGCTGACAATAAATTCTTTAAGTTCCATATAAAGCTGGAGATACAAGGGCTCTTTCAATTTTTTATCAAGCTTTATGCTACTGAATAATTCCAGCATTTTTTACCTCCGTCAATCTATATATAATAACTTAACGCATTGTGCTGACTTGATAAGTTTTATGGATAAAATATATGAGTAGAGTATATAGAGATTGTTAATCCGATAGTTCTAGGAATAAAATTTATCAAGTATAGTGAAATTTTTATTTGCAGTTTTATTAATTTTATCAAAGTAAAGAGGCTTTGTCACACAATTTCACATTCTTGTATATGAGTATCTACTATGCTATAATTTCCTCAGTAGATATTAGGCTTAGACAACCTTATTCAATTGATTATTTTACAATAATAGATAACCGGGATGAAAAGGGTGGAAATATGAGATGTAATCTATGTGGGTCGGAGACTCACAAAAATATTGTCAGGTTTGAAGATATAGCTGTGGTAAAATGCCGCGAATGCGGTTTGGTTCAGATGGACCCCATTAAAATAGGTGAATGCAAAGACGATTATATAGAATTGGAAGTTGATGAGTTTATTGACTATATCGAGTCAGTACGGTTACCCCAGTTTGAAGCTGAAATGAAGGATATTGTAAAGGTGGTAAAAACGGGCAGAGTGCTGGATATAGGATGCTCCACAGGCTTATTCCTGAGTTTGGCAAGAAAACACGGGTTTGAAGCTTATGGAGTAGAGCCTTCTGAAAGCATGTGCAAAGTAGCAGGATGCAGGCATGAAGGGCTCAATCTGCATAATACGGAGTTTACCAAAGAATTATTCAGGGGTATTGAGTTTGATTTGGTTACCGTATGGTCAGTACTGGAACATATACCTGATCCGAAGAGATTTCTCAGTGAATGCAGGGCAGTGCTGAAGAAGGACGGTGTTTTGGCTGTGAGAGTTCCAAATTACAGCGGACTGATTCCAAAGCTTATCATATGGGCATATAAGCTGAGCTTCGGTTTGATATCAGCGCCTGCAAAGTCATTATATGAATACCATTTTGTGTACAAGCACTTTTATCACTATACTGAAAAGACACTTTCAAGGATGATGGAGAATACAGGATTTAAGGTTTTTCAGGTTAAACGTGAGAACAGTATAAATATGGGAAATTTCAAAAAGCGGATAGAATCATCAAAAAGGAAGAATGATCTGGGCTGGGCCAGAAATCCTTTACTTAGAGCAATGATATCTGTTGTTCTGAAGATTTCAGACATACTTAAGCTGCAGGATGAAATAGTTGTTTTCTGTAAAAAGATATAGGAAAAAAGTGCTGATATAAATATGAAAGGGAATTTTGTATGATAAATAAACTTAAAGGAAAGAGTGTATTTTTGATTCTTTTAGCAATAATCATACTTGGACTGGCATTTCGTGCCGTGGTTTTTTATAAATTCTTACCGAATTTCAAACTGGCCGGTGATGCAAAGCACTATTGGCTGATGTCTCATCAACTGGTAGATAATGGTATATACGGCTACTGGAATGAAGGTATGGATGTCGGACCACAGAAGGGAGAACCCAATGCGTTTGTGACACCTGTATATCCTCTGTTTCTGAGTGGGATATATGCTGTTTTTCATGACCCTTATCTTCAGATAACTATAGCCCGTATGATCCAGGTAGGCGTAAGCGGCCTTATAACTCCGCTTCTGGCGTTTTTACTGGTCCGCCGTCTTTTTAGACGCAATGATATAGCTCTCCTTACCAGCTTGCTTACTGCAATCTATCCTACTTATGCAATGTCCTCCGTAGACATTTTAACAGAGGTGTTTTCCCTGGCTACCATGCTGCTTTACTTCTATCTTACAACAGTTGGACTGCAAACCAGAAAAGCAGCTATGAATGTATTAGCGGGAATAGCCTTTGCATTTCATATTCTCGTACGACCTCCGCTGCTTCCGCTTTTTATACTGCCGTTTATTTATATTTATTTTGCATGGGGTAAAAAAGAGAGAAAGGCAGTATTCAGAGTGTTTTTTCAAACCTGTGGGGGTTTTGTGCTATTAATGCTTCCCTGGTGGATACGGAACATAGTTTCGCTGCACACTTTTATCATAACATCAACTAGTGTAGGGAACCCTTTACTGGCCGGAACATATCCATATATGGAAAATCTTATGTGGGATGTTACGGAGCAAATAAGGGGAAATTCTGAGCGGCAGGCGAAATTGGCCAGAGAGAGAATAATTAATGGCTTTTTGACACAACCTTTACTATATATTAAATGGTATACTCTGGGCAAAATCCAGATTATGTTCGGAACTCCCTGGCAATATTATAAACTTCCGGGTACACAGATTATCCATAATATAATTCATAATACAATAGTTTTTGTAGGTGCTGCCGGTTTGATAGCCAATTCGGTTATCAACAGAGTAAACCGTTTTATTAATATATACGGGCTTTTGTTTTTGGGATTGTATTTGATTTTTATTCCTTTGAGCAGATACGCATACCAGCATATGTTCTTTTTAATGCTGTCTGCTGCATACCTCGTTTGTCAGGTATCAGATGTTGTAAAACATAGATTTGTTCACAAAATAAATAATTAAGTAGGCTGAAGGGGTTTTATGAAGGTTTTGATTATTATTCCTGCATTTAATGAAGAGAAGAGCCTGACTAATCTGTTTAATGAACTGAATAGCAAATGTCCCCGGTATGATGTAGTGGTGGTCAATGATTGCTCTTTGGACAAAACCCGTAAGATTTGCAGGGATAATAATGTTGCGGTTATAGATTTACCGGTTAATCTCGGGATAGGCGGCGCAGTACAGGCCGGCTATAAATACGCCCTGTATAATGATTATGATGTCGCCATACAGGTTGACGGGGACGGGCAGCACAATCCGCAATATATAGATACTCTGGTTGGAGAGATAGGAAAGGGATTTAATTTATGTATAGGTTCGCGTTTTATAGAGAAGGAAGGATTTCAGTCCACATTTACAAGACGTGTGGGGATAAAGTATTTTTCAAAACTCATAAAACTGCTCACAGGCAAGCTGATTACTGATCCTACTTCAGGCTTCAGAGCTTGTGACAGGAAGGTGATAGAGTGCTTTGCCAGAGAATACCCCAGGGATTATCCCGAACCTGAAACCATTGTATTGGCTACGAGAAGAAATTTTAAAATATCGGAAGCACCGGTAATAATGAATGAAAGGGATGGGGGCAGGTCTTCCATTACCAGTATTAAGTCGATATACTATATGATAAAGGTAAGCCTGGCAATAATAGCTGCATCCTTTTCAAAAAGCAGGTAAAGGTACGGAGGGATTGTAATGAATAAGGTTTTACAGGTAATTCTGATTATTTCCTCTACTTTGTTCTTTGTTTTCATTTTTAACATGGTAAGAAATAAGAGACTGGAACTAAAATATGCTTTGACATGGATGCTTACAAGCTTCAGCTTTATTATATTATCCGTATTTCCGGAAGTGCTGTACTTTGTTTCGGCGGTACTCCATATCGAACTGCCGGTAAATACCCTGTTTTTGTCGGTTATATTCTTTCTTCTTGTAATAGTGTTTACATTAACAATTGCATTATCCAGAAATGCTAACAGGGTAAAGACCCTTACACAGGAAATAGGGATTTTGAAACTGAAGATAGAAAAGCTGTCTGAAGTGAATAAAGAGTGATGCTAAACAGCATCACTCTCTTTTAATGTACCTTTATTATTCATGTAAGCCAGAAACATTACAATACCTGCCATTACCCAGAAGTAAACCGCCATCATCGGAACCTCAAACACATTCTCCGCGGCACTGTGGACTAGAACTCCACACATACCTGCAAATGCGCCGTGGGCAATATTTACATACCGTGTATTCTTAAGATTTCTTATAGCTCTGATATTCCAGATAACTAAATTATATATAAGAACCAGAAATGCCGATAGTCCCACTATACCTGTTTCAACTGCTGTCTTAACGTAATAATTGTCCATATAGAAAGCACCCGGGATCTTGTTATTTACTGCTACTGCTCCGCCGAAACGTCCAAGGCCCATACCGAATAACGGATTTTGTTTCAGCATATACAAGCCTTCTATCCATCGCTTGACACGGCCGCCCTTTGAGCTGCTGACCATGTACTCCGGACTAATAAGGTATGCAATCCTGTCGGCTACTGAAGGAACAAGGAAGCTTATTATGACACCTCCTACAGCCATACCTGCCAGTGCCGGTATCAGCATACGCCTGTTTTTTACGAAAACATATACTATAAGTGCAAATATGAAGCCGATCCAGGCTGCTCTTGTAAAGGTAAAGACCAGACAAGCCAGCATTATAAGGGCTATAGCACCAAATAAAACCTTTTTCCCCAGTTTCTTTTCAAAAAACACGAGCGATATGCTTAAGGGTGTCAGAAGCACCATCAGGCTGGCTAGGGCGTTAGGATTACCCGCTATTGAAAACACCCTCGTGCGTACTGCCACTTCAGCCTTATCAACCCAATTTCCCGGCATTTCTACCCCTACTATATATTGATGTACACCATCAAGTCCAAGCAAGCCGCCTACGAATACCAACATGTATACGAGACGTTTAGCACCTGTAGGTGTCCTTAAAAGCTGTACAGTGACAAAAAACCATAGGAGATACTCAAAAACAGCTCTGAAGCCTTCCAAGCCTATTCTCATATCCGGAGAATTTACAAGCAGGAGTAGAATCCCAACCCCTATAAAGAAAATCAGTGGAAATTCCAGAGGTGTCCAGAAATAAGCTTTTTGCTTGCGGTATACCAGCCATTTATAAAACCACAGCATCACACATACAACAAATAGCAGTTCGTCCCAGTTGCCTCCCAGAAACGGAACCTGCATTACATACCTGAGGATAAAGTCAATAATAATATAGAAAGCAAGGAGGTAGGTGACTCTCTGATAATCAAGCAGGATCAGAACCCCCATGGAAACTGCAGCAATAATGCCTACAGGGAGAAGTACATGAGTAAATGCGCCTATTATTCCCAGCAATATTCCTGCTAAACCTATTAATATATAAAGTAACTTTTTCACAAGATATCACATCTCATTCCCAAATATAATGAAGTACTTTGTAAATTCTACTGCTCAGCACCCAGCCCTTTAAAGTCTTAACAGGAATAATCAATAACAGGCATATAATGCCTAAAACAGAAATATATAAAAGTCTTGCTGTATTCCAGGTGCCAAGAATTGAGGTTACCAAAGCATATACGCTAAGAAATGTAACCAGAGCTGTTAATAACAACGCATTCGGATTACTACCCGACTCTGTTTTTAGGGTATCAATCAAAGTTTTGACCTTGCTGGAATTTATTGCTGAAGCCAGCTTTGTATGGATTTTTCCGGCATGAATATCCAGCTTTTTACCCATAAAACTTAAGATTCTATAGAATACAGAGTTTTCTGCAAAAGACTTTCTGTTAAAATATCTGATTATTCCTTTATATATTGTACTGTTTTCAGTCCATCTACCCAAGGTTTCCATAAACCTGTTGAGACAACTTGACCGATAAACAAGAATAGACCATGAAATAAACCTGTATGCCAGGCTGTTTTCAATATAGGATCTCACAGGACACCCTCCTATTTCTCGACAACATCTCTGATAATTCCCGGTACATCTGCATTTTTTGTTTTTACAACAAATTGCTTAGCTATAGCTATATCCTGACTGCCCAGTTTTGTTATGGCAGAACCTGCATCCACAGTCATTTTGATTGTTATAAGGATATCCTTCGATATTGGTTTGGTTGCTATGATATATGATCCGTCCTCTTTTTTTACTTCTTCTATTGCAGGTTTATAGGATACGGATTCGATATACGCATTAACAGTATTTGTAAGTGACAGGAGCTGATCACCCTTTTTGAAGGCTTTAGCTACAGCTTCAGGTCTGGACAGGCACTCAACTGTAACAATAAGTTCTTTTGTTCCTGCATTGGGGGCGATATTAAGTTTGCTGCCCACCGTCTTATAACCAAGTACTCCAATAACCAGTAATAATAATGCTACTACTGCAAGGTCAATTATATTAATAACTCCAAACAGACGACCCTTTTCATCAAGAATTTTCATGTTATTTTCCTCCTGTAAGTATCAATGGTATTAAGAATTTAGTAATTCTATTTTCTTTTACATTTTACAATTCACTCTTTGTTTTGTCCATATCAATCATTTTGTTTTTTCTACGCACTGCATGATTCTTTCTGCCGAGCGGTTGTCCGTATACTGGTTAACCAGGCCGTTTACAAGCTTGCGCTCAGCTTTGTAATATTCTTTGTCCTGTAAACATTTCCTGAGACACTGTACATACTCATCAAAGGTTTTTGTTTTTGGTCCCGGCGTCCAGAAGTCATAATCTTCAAATATTAAGCCTCTGCCGCTTTTGTATGTATTCAGGTCACTGGTGACAAAAACTATCGGGCGGTCAAGGAGCAGATAATCGAAATATATTGAAGAATAATCGGTAACCAGCACATCAAATAATCCAAGAATATCGTACATGCTCACGGTGTTGGTATTAAAGGCATCTGATTTTACCAGCACTGAATTTTGCGGCAGATCCAGTTCAGAACCGCTGTACTGTTTTTCCTCAAACGGATGGAGCTTAATAACAAGCAGTGCATTATGTGATTTGAGCAGCTCATCCAGTTCATTCCTTTGATAATCAGGAAAGTTGAACACATTTTTGTCAAGCTTTTTTCCCTCTACCCTTCCCATACCGGCTCTGAAGGTAGGGCAATACAGTATAAGCTTATCATATGCATCCAGATTTTTACCGCAAACCCTGGAAAGTACAGCTCTGTCTTCAGGTGAGAAAAGCTTGTCATTTCGGGGCTGGCCTGTGATAACAACTTTTCTTGCATCTATATTGAAGCAGCTTGCCAGTGCATATCTCATTATTGGTGAAGTGGATATGAATATATCAGATTTTTTACTTACTGTTTTGAAGCCTTTTATATCTTTTTTTGTACAAAGATTGTCAATATAGCCCATAGATTTCAGAGGCATGCCGTGCCATAGGGTTATTAAAAACTGATTTGAAGACTTGATGGCGATATGCTGACTGTGTGTACAAGCAATATATCTGGAAGTTAAGAGGGCTTTTATCCCCTTCCATGACCAGGAATATTCACAGGTTATGTTTTCTCTGCTCAGCTTCTCAACAAGGCTCTTATCGCTAAAAAGCCATACAGGTTCATATTTTTCGGAGCCGGCAAGGTATTCCCAAAGGCCCTTCGCATTATCTGAGAAGTCGGGAAGGCTGCTGAGGACTATTTTATTATCTTGTTTTGGAACAAACTCATTCAATGTCCTCAAAAGTAAAATCCTGCTTTTATATATAATCCTGTTTAGTAATGTACTAATGCTCATAGTCTCTACTCCATATTACTATTTTACTTTATTTCCTTACAATTAACTGCTTTAGTTTCACTATATCACTTTTTGACAATCCGGCAATTAATACTATAGCATAGCTTGCTAAAACTGCCAGGCCTGCTTCGGCGATAAGGTAAAATCCGTCCAAATCAATAACCTGGTTTAAAGCAAGCGTAAGTACTACACTGAATACGGTTCCAGCTAGTACCTTGATTATGCCGGTATCAAAGGGCAATATGCCAAATTTGATTTTAACATATATTACTTTTACGATGTTGTATATAGCGAGACTTGAGGAAGAGGCAACAGCAGCGCCTGCCATACCATAGGCCGGTATCAGAGCTGCATTTAGCGTGATGCTCAGTACTGCAAGTATTATCTGTGTATACAAATCCATTTTATAGTGCTTGGAGAAACTTATTATGCCGCCGCACATTCCAGTTCCCACATTTATCAGCTGCCCTATTACTACTATGGAAAGAACCACAGCTCCGGAGGCATAGACGGAACCTTCTCCACCGCGGGCGGTACCCAGAAGGGAAAGCAAGGCTTTTGAGTATATAACGATCACTACGGCAACAGGAAGTGTTGCTATCAAAGACCATTTTTGTGTGAACTTGTATACGTTATCCAGCTCTGTGATATTGTTATCGCCGATGTACTTACCCATCAAAGGGTGTCCGATCATGGCGAGAGAGTTTCCGAATATTGCAATAGTTCCTCCTATAAGAACAGCGGTATTATACACCGCAAGCTGTGAATTGTCCGTAAACCAGTTGACCAGGATTCTATCCGCATAGGCAGCCAGCACGCTTGCTATTGCAGACACTGACATAATCAGACCATAAACATCCTGTTCAATGAACTTATTTCTGTTCAGATACTTTTTTAGTACGTTCCTGATTTTTATAGGTTTTATATACCTGTTTTTTGCGATGACATAAAATAGGACAAGATTTATTGCGATCAGCAGATATAAATAATAATGTATATAATTAATGACAGTCAGCCTGAAACGCAGGCAAATAAGGATCAAAAAGAAATTACCGCTTTTCAGTAAAGTATTTACTATGAATGACTGTGCCGATGTTTTATACCAGGCCCTTAGATAACTGCCTAGTATCTGCTGCAATCCGGTATTTACTATATAAAGGGGTATAACATAAAAATAAGTACCTATAAGTTGATTTTTTATAAGTATATTTACAAAAAAAGGTTTGAAAGCATAAATTAAAAGAATACATATGGCAGATACCAATATATTCTTTGTTATCTGATAAATAAAGAGGTCTGATGCTTCAGACTCCTTATCTCTGTTAATCCCGGGTATCACTCTTATGAAAATGTTGTTTATCCCAATGACAGTGATTGTAGATAGTATTGCCGTAGCATTGATAATAGCATTGAATAAACCTACATCTTCTACTGAAAAGGTTTTGGTGATAACCAGTATGCCAAGGAAGTTAAGGCACATTGCCGTAAAAAGTGCTATCAGGTTAAGTATTCCTTCCTTAAAAATCAGTTTATTTGCATTCATTGGTTTTCCTCTGTTTCAGAGCATCTGAATATTATTGTGTAAACAATTCAGTTGCTATCTTCCAGTCTTCTTCAAAGTCTACTTCAATACACTTGAAATTGGATATGTTTACTATGTTAAACTTCTTACCGTTATCTATAAGCATCTCTATACCCTTTTCAAAATAATCGTTATCGGAGCAGTTTTCAAGTGCAGATTTGAAGTTCTCTATATCCTCTTTTGAGATTTTGTTTATTCCTACAGCTTCTCCATGAGCATCTTGTACCTGTTTAGATATAGCTGTCAGCTGGTTTTTGTTATCTGCTTTATACTTGACTTCCTCTTCGCCGCATTTTGAGCTGTTGACAGCTATAGCATTTCCAGCCTGGTTTACCATATGTGCGATTATTTCTTCATCAAATATTACGTCTCCGTTTGTCCACAGTACATCGTCATTCATATCTCTGATAGCGCATAACAGACTTTTGGAGGTATTTGTAACATAATATACCGGGTTATATCTATAAAATACTTCAGGGAAGCTTTCCATTATCAGACCCATCTTAAAGCCTACAACAACATATATTTCATTTATTCCGTTTTTTCGGAGTATTCTTATTTGCCTTCCAAGAATAGTCTCACCATTCGGCAGTTTATTGAGTGATTTCGGGTATGGTTTTCCTAGCCTGGAACCAACCCCTGCTGCTAGTATTACTGCTTTCATATATTGCCTCCTTTTACTTGTATAAGACCTGTAATTATTTTCCTGACCGGGACAATGCTCTCAACAAAACAGGATGGGTAAGCAGTATCTTCTTAATAAGAAGCTTTGTTGAGTGAATTGTCATTACCGGTTTGTAATCTTTGACATATTTATACAATTCATCATTTATGAGGTCGCCAATAACTGCTTTTCGGTTTTTGATTTCTTCATATAGGCAGTGTATGGATACACCTGCAATCCTGTATGTGCTTAAAATATCAATCAGGACTTTCTTATCATAATGCGGTATGCTTATTTGCAGATCCAACCATTCTTTGAGCCTTTTCCAGACCAGGATTTCACGTGTTCTGTCCGGTGAAGCGGTCAGTGAATCGCTCCTCCTTCTGTACAGTGCAAGATAATCTTTAACGGCACATACTTCAACAAAATATGTGACTTTTGAGAAAAATTCTATATCCTCGGCCATACTGCAACCTTCGGTAAAAAATAACCCATTGTTGAGTATAAGATCTTTTTTGATAACCCATGTACTTGTCCAGCCTATTGCCTTATCCAGAAGCAGTTCTTTAAGGATTTTGCCCTCGTAAAACTTGCCCGGCATTTTCTTAAAAGGTTGACCGATGTTGAAAAACTCCCGGTATCCGCAGTAACATGCATCAAGACCTGTTGCATTAAGCATGGATATTTGTGCTTCAAGCTTTGTTTCCAGCCATAGATCGTCACTATCGAGAAATGCGATATATTCGCCAGTAGAATTTCTGATGCCTACATTCCTTGCACTTGAAACACCGCCGTTTTCCTTATATATATATTTTAAATTACTAAACCGGCTTTGCATTTTTTTTACTATATCCGCGCTTTTATCCCTGCTCGAATCGTCTATTACAACTACTTCAATATTCTTATAGGTTTGGTTTAAAACGCTTGTAAGAGTTTCTTCAATATACCTTTCCACATTATACATAGGAATTACGACAGAAACCAAAGGGTTAGACAGCATGTTGTTCCTCTCCGTTAAATGGCCATTTTTGACCATGCTAAGTATAGTTTAGCACTATGATATTCGTATGTCAAACATGTGCAGGATAGGGTCAAGCGGGAACCTGGAGATAACGAAAAGAGATATTCCTTTGCCAAATGACTTGTTCTATAGCTGTGTCGTATGAGAACCCTGGATCTTTGAATGAATACCCGGCGTTTTTTTACCCACACCCCCAAAAAGAGTGGCAAAAGGCGTGAGACTTATTACATAGGTGAATATGAGTGAAAGAGCTAGGGTAAGTAAAAACAAAAGTACCATTCCCGGATTATTTGCTAAAACAGAATTAAGTCCAAAACTGCGGAAGAATGTAATTATCAAGCTTAATACCAACATGTGGCTTAGATATAGTGTATATGATTGTGCAGATATCCAGCATATAGTATTCCTTAGTGCAGGTGTATCCGTTTGAAACCGCTGCAAGACAGAGTAAAAGGCGAAGAAGGATAAGAGACAATACAGCATGGTGCTGGGCTTTATTGAGGAAAACCCGGTTCCGGTAATTCTACTGTCGACCAAAAGAATAAAAAGACCTGCGAACCATAGTGCAATAAGTTGTATCCTGTTGTTCTTTATTCTAACCTTCACTTTTTCTGTGTTTTCTGATAAATACATGCCGAAAATGAAATAAAAAAGCCAGGTAGGGAAAAATATATAATAGGGAATAATGAACTTGGGAAGATGTACTGCTTTTAAAAGAGACATATATACTGCTGTTTGAAAAAACAGTGTTAGTAAAAAGCTGGAAGATATCAAAGCTTTAGGGTATTTTCCTAATAGTACTTTTAAAAATGGGTAAAGTAGGTACATCTGAATTATGATTATGACAAAGTATAGATGAGGGTATGCGGTTCCCCTGATTATATGTGTCAGTGACTCAACTAGAAACCCACTTTTATAGTAAACCGAAGAAAGGTTGCTTCTATTCTCGAAAAGTATATATATAATGCTCCACACCAGATAAGGAATAAGGATTTTCTTAAACCTTTTTGATAAAAAGTTTAGGTAGCTTAATTCTCTGTCTGCATTTGAAAAATGCAGGAGGAAGCCTGACAGCAGAATGAATATAGGAACAGCATAGCGTACGAGTTGGTTGCTGTAATAGGCAAAACTGCTGGTGGAGGAGTATATTGCGGTAACATGTATTATGATTACCGAAATTGCGGCAATTACCCTAATCTGATCGAATTCATATATTCTTCGGTTCATATATTTACTCCGGTAAAAACATTTGACTATGAAAAACCTGTGCTAGACTATATTAGAAAATTTAGCCAGGCAGACTGATTATAGCAAAAGTTTTTGCAGATGTCACTATAATATGTGAAATAGAAAACAGGTCTGTTGTATGTGATATTGTCGGAGATAAAGGGGAACAGTCACTTATATGAGAAGACATATCCGCCATGCCAGTACATTTTGCAGTCTTTTGGCAGGCTGAACTCCAAACCGTTGATGAGATTGAAATAACTCTTTCCACTGCCTTTTGTTGGTTTGAAGGAGAATGCATAAGGTTTGTCGCCAGATATATATTTCATTTTCCCCATGCCGTAGGTTGGGTCTATCCAGACTTCCAGCCTGTGTTTGCCATACGTTGCATTAATAATAAGCTTTTCAGCAGTAGGGTAATATCTATTTGCATGTTCAATTTTCGTAAGTAGCATATTTTCACTAGTGGTTTTGGTTTTCTCGATTCTGAAAGAAATATTTTGATTCCAGGGATTATTCTGAATCTGAAGTCCATAATACTTTTGAATTGATACATCCTCAAGAGCTTCGGTTTCAACGCGGACATCAATTCTACCGTTGTTAATTCCATAGTACACATTTTCAAGCAGAATCTCCCTATGCTGCTGCTTGGTATTATAGCCCTGTATCAGGTTTGTAACATGGATTTCAGCAGTATAGCATGGGATTACACCTTCGACAGCCTGATAACTTGAATCTGTTTTTACCTTTACAGATATAGTCCTTGCAGTAGGATTGCCCGTTTCGTTCCCATTTGAGCCGTGCCATCCCCCTGTGAAAGAGGGGCTGCCTGAATCACCGTTGTTCTTTGCACTTACTATGTAAGGACCTATGAAATCTGTATAGGCTTTCATAAAAGTTACTGTTTTTCTGCTAAAATCCGGATCAACACCGGTTTTCATATTAGGAGCCAGATAGATTGCACTGATAGACATTATTGAGTTTATACCGCACTTTTTGAACTCAATCCACATATCGTCGGTTTCATTGTATTTGAAGACAAATAACAATTTTTCTACCGGTGATTTTTCCAGTTTTGCATACAAATCAAACGATTGAGACCTGGTATCCTCAAACTTTGTTTCAAATGAAGGATTTTCACTAATATGGGAATTATCCTGAATGATGTAATTTATACAGGATGAAAATGACAGGATACAAGATATAAAAATAGTGATTGTCAATAAGATAAGGCTTTTTAGGTACATACTAAAACTCTTCTCCGGCTGAGTACTTATTCTATAATAATTGATTACTCCGAAAACTATTCATGTAGGAAATCATTTGCCTGACCTTTTTATACATTATACGACATAAAATGATACAGGATTTATCATAAATATGCAAGTAGCGGCACTATGGCTGAGCTGGTAATAAAAACAAGTCAATGGTATAATATTAATACAATTTATTGTGTTGTACCGGCTGAATTTTATTCCTGGGACCAGATGTGCGGATGTTGGATATAGCTGAACAACAATTGCCATGTAATCATAGGCCGGAACAAATCAAACCGGCACGGCAGGTTAATCAACCGGCAAAGAGATAATTTGAAAGTACAAAAGGTTCACAATGGAGGATTTATGAAAAGAATAATGTACTACATCTGTCTGATACTGTATTATTTCGTTGCACGGCATCTTCCAGGATCCGATACCGTGTACAGTCTGGGTTCAAAGAAAATCAGAAGGGGCATATGCAAGCAGTTATTCAGAAAAACAGGCAAAAACATAAATATAGAGCACGGTGCTTTTTTTGGATCGGGAAGGGATATAGAAATCGGGGATAATTCCGGGCTTGGCGTGAACTGCAGGGTTTCAGGCCCTTTAAAAATAGGAGATAATGTAATGATGGGGCCTGATGTTATGATATATACACAAAACCACAATTTTGACAGGACTGACATTCCTATGAACAGTCAGGGTAATTCTCCAAAAAGGGATGTGGTGATAGGTAATGATGTCTGGATAGGAGCCAGATCTATCATACTTCCAGGGGTAAAAATAGGGGAAGGGGCTATTGTTGCTGCAGGTGCCGTTGTTACAAAGGATGTAGAACCTTACAGTATTGTAGGAGGAAATCCTGCCAGAATAATAAAGTTTAGAAAATAGAGCAATATTTTGAATCAGGGGGAAGTATATGTTTAAAATGTTTAAAAAAGCTGCCCATGCCAGTAAGCGTAATTTTGACAGAAAAGTTTTGAGAAAAAACGATATCTCCATTTTAATCTTGGACGAAAGATGGAACAAGCTTTTTGTAAATACTGAAAAAACTCCTGAAATCTTCAAATGTGAGGAAAAGCTAAAAGAATTATTAAAGGAACAAGCCAGACTTACGGCTGAAACCAAGGAAATAGCCCTGCGCAAAAAAAACTGTATTGAAAGGATAATGCAGCTTACTACGGAAGCTTACGAAAAGAATAATGAAGAAGCGAAAAATGAAATGCAGGAATGTGAAAAGGAAATAAAAAGAATAAATGAACGTATGATAGAGATAGAAGAGGGATTGGATAATATTCCTGATTTGATAAAAGAAGCAAATCTTGAGCTGCTTGAACACACTGTCAATATAGTATACTTTAAAATGCGTTCGAACCAGCTAAGGGTGAAGGAACTTGAACAGCTGATTGAAGAGGCGCGTAAAAATCTACAGGAATACATAGATGAAAAAGGAACCATATCCGAGGATGACACGGATATATATTCCTACTTTCATGATTTGCTTGGAGGAGAGGAACTGGAAAAACTGGACAAGGAATTCTTTAGCCAGTAACATGCCAGGGCTGGTCGATTTATTCATTGATGAGTAATATGTCGAACGATGTATAGAGTGGAGAGTTGAAGCTTATGAAAGTTGTTACACCAAAACAGATGAGTGATATTGATAATGCAGCCATAACCAAAATCGGTATCCCTGGTGTTGTTTTGATGGAGAATGCAGCATTGAGGGTTGTTGAAGAAATCCTAAAGGAACTTGTGACTGTAAAGGATAGGAAAATCCTCGTTTTTGCCGGAAAAGGAAATAATGGAGGAGATGCTTTTGCAGTTGCCAGGCATTTGTTTAATAAAGGTGCGCTGGTGAAAGTATATATACTGGCTGAAAAGGAAAGTATCACTAAGGATGCGGGGATCAACCTCAGCATCATCGATAAAATGGGAGTTGATACAGCTGAAGTAACTGATGCGAGTGATACGGAAGATATAAAGACAGAGTTGGAGCGTGCGGATATTGTAATAGATGGTATTTTCGGGACAGGCCTGAAGGGAGAAGTAAAAGGTACAGCAAAGAAAATAATTGAACTGATAAACAGCTCAAAAAGGACAGTGATCGCTATAGACACACCTTCAGGTGTTTGTGGAACAACAGGGAATGTCCTGGGTGCAGGTATAAAAGCAGACAAAACTGTAACCTTTGCGCTGCCAAAGCTGGGGCTTATAGTTCATCCTGCGGATGGACACGTGGGAGAATTGGTGGTTGCAGACATAGGAATGCCTGAAAAAGCAATTGCAGACATTGATATCAAAACACATCTGCTTGATAGAAGCTTTATTTCCGGTCTTATACCGAAAAGGGCTGTGGAAAGCAACAAAGGGGATTATGGGAGGGTATTGATTCTGAGCGGTTCTACAGGTATGACGGGAGCCGGAATCTTAAGTGCGGGTGCGGCATTACGTACAGGGGCCGGACTTGTATACCTGGGAGTTCCTGCTTTGCTGGCATCAATTTATGACGCTGCTCTTATAGAAGCTGTTATCGTACCACTGGAGGACGAGGGCAAAGGTATACTTTCTCAAAGCAGTGCGGCACATGTTCTGGGCAAACTTCAGAGAATGTCTGCTGTTGCAGTAGGGCCGGGGCTTTCTACCGGGGAAGGAGTGCATGAGATTGTTCGAAATGTGGTTTGCCACGCCCAAGTACCGGTTATTCTTGATGCAGATGCACTGAATGTGCTTGCAGGAGATATTTCCTTACTTGCTAACCTGAGAGCAGATGCAGTATTGACTCCTCATCCGGGTGAAATGTCCAGGTTGACAGGTATAAGCATAGATGAAATACAGAAAGACCGGATCGGGGTTTCCAGGGAGTTTGCTTGTAAATGGAAGGTGACTCTGGTACTGAAGGGTTCGAAGACAGTAATAGCATTTCCTGATGGGAACATATTCATCAATACCACAGGGAATTCAGGTATGGCCACAGCAGGAACAGGCGATGTATTGACCGGCATAATAGCAAGCTTTGTAG
This sequence comes from Clostridia bacterium, assembly GCA_026414765.1. NCBI lineage: Bacteria > Bacillati > Bacillota > Clostridia > Clostridia bacterium. The sequence goes on from JAOAIJ010000039.1 coordinate 72,287, forward strand.
GACAAGGACTGACTGCAGCGAATGCAGCAATTGCTGGGGTATATTTACATGGACTCGCAGGAGATAATGCGGCTAGAATAAAAGGTGAACATGGGCTTGTCGCAGGCGATCTGGTAGAAGAATTACCTTATGCAATCAAGCAATTGTCCGAAGGCGCTGGAAGTTAAGATTATTCCGTTTTCTTTTCTCCGGTTATCCATATCGGATACAGGGCATACTATGAAAAATAAGGGGTGTATGTTTATGAAAGCAAAAGAAATAATGTCTTCTAATGTTGTTACCGTAAAAACCGATGCTACTATCGGGGAAATTGCACACATACTTACTGACAACAATATCAGCGGAGTGCCAGTTGTTAATGAAAAATATGAAATTGTGGGTATTGTAACTGAGAAGGATTTGTTATATAAAGATGTAGAGCCGCATTTTCCACCTGTTGTAGAATTGCTTGGAGGAATGATTTTCCTTAAAAGTGTAAAACACTACAATGAAGAGTTGCGCAAGCTTGTAGCAACCAGGGCTGAAGATATTATGACAAAGCATGTTGTTACTGTAGATGAGGAAACGGTAGTAGAAAGAGTAGCTGAACTGATGACAGAGAAAGATATAAACAGGGTTCCGGTAGTCAGTAAAGGAAAACTTGTGGGTATTATAAGCAGGGCGGATATAGTGAGGTATATAGCTAAAACACTTGAATAGACACCTTCGGTTCCGGCTATAGGTTATTGGCTATGGGTAATTCCCTGTTGACCGGTACCTGCTGTAAAATGCTTGCGACCGACGGGGGGAGGTCAAATGGATTATAAGTTTAACAGGTCATGGGCGGAGGTAAATCTTGATAATATTGCCCATAATGTCCGTGAAATAAGAAGGATCACAAATAAAAAGGCTGAGATAATGGGAGTTGTCAAGGCAGATGCGTACGGCCACGGGGTAATGGAGGTGGCAAGGACACTTTTAGGTAACGGTGTTACCCGGCTGGCGGTGTCTATGCTGGATGAGGCTATCCAGCTGAGAAAAAACGGTATTAGCGTACCCATACTTATACTTAGCTATACAGATCCACGAAGGGCTGAAGAAATAATCCGGCATGATGTTACACAGACGGTATTCAGCCAGGACTTGGCAAAAGCACTTTCTGATGCTGCTGTAAAGCTTGAGAGAAATGTAAAGATCCATATAAAAATTGATACCGGTATGACAAGGGTTGGCTTTATGCCCGGGTATAGTGCCATAAAAAATGTTGTAGAAATCAGTAAACTGCCCGGAATAATAATTGAGGGGCTGTTTACACACTTTGCTTCAGCGGATGAAAGTGACAAAAGCTACACACATATGCAGTTTGAGAAATTTATGAGCATATGCAATGAATTAAGCAGGATCGGACTATATATACCGGTAAAGCATGTAGCAAACAGCGCAGCGATTATAGAGTTTCCCGAGATGCATCTTGATATGGTAAGACCCGGTATAATCCTGTACGGTATGTATCCATCCAGTGAAGTTGATGCGGCAAGAATCCATTTAAAGCCCGCTATGACCCTAAAAGCAAATGTTATACTTGTGAAAGAGGTGGAGAGAGACACGAGTATAAGTTACGGAAGAATATTTACTACACAGAGGGAGAGCAAAATAGCCACAATACCGATAGGATATGCGGATGGATTTACAAGACTTATGACTAACAAGGCAAAGGTACTGATAAATGGCGAATTGGCGCCTGTTGTAGGCAAAATTTGTATGGATCAGTGTATGGCAGATATAACAGATACATGTAAAGAGGTATGTGTCGGAGATGAGGTAGTCATATTCGGCAGGCAGGGCGAACAGGAAATCAAAGTGGAAGATCTGGCTGCAGCTATAGGTACGATAAACTATGAGGTGGTTTGTCTGATAGGTAAAAGAGTACCTAGATTCTATCTTCAGGGCGGTAAGATTTCAAACGTATTGAATTACTTGATTTGAACGGGTTAAAGGTACTGAAACCATTAAAAATAGTACTGGCAATATTTACATGCAGCTTTAATACTATAGTAATAAAATCTTAATTTGACCCATATCTTAAGGAGGTTATATAATCAGTATATATGCCTTAAATAAAAAACACTATTCAATTCATCATTATAATGTGGAAGTATTTGTTTCAAATTTATACATTTTTGTCCTTCATCTTGAGAAGTATAATATATAGATATATTGATTCGCAGCCCGAATGAAGGAATGGGGGTATTATTTTGGCGGAATTAAGAAAAATAATTATTAGTCTTCCGGATAATTTGCTGAAAGAAGTAGATTATATCGTTTCCGAAGCAAAAAGTAACAGAAGTAAATTCGTTCGGGAAGCAATGAAGCTTTATATTAGAGAGATACGAAAGATCGAAATGAGGGATAGGATGAAACGGGGCTATCAGGAGATGGCTGAGATAAACATCAGACTAGCGGAAATGTGCGTGGAAGCAGATAACGATCAGCAAAAAAAATATGAAGAAAGGCTTGAGGAGATGGATAGATAGTGGTGATAAAAAGAGGAGACATTTTTTACGCAGACCTCAGTCCGGTTGTGGGTTCTGAACAAGGAGGCGTCAGGCCTGTACTTATTGTTCAGAATGATACCGGAAACAAGTATAGTCCTACAGTTATAGCAGCGGCTATTACATCACAGATTAATAAGGCTAAACTGCCTACTCATATAGAGATAAGCGCGCAGGAATACGGATTGATGAAGGATTCGGTCATTCTCCTGGAGCAGATAAGAACCATAGATAAGCAGAGATTAAGAGAAAAAATAGGACATCTGGATGATGAACTTATGGATAAGGTTAACGAAGCGTTAAGTATAAGTTTTGGCCTTATAGATGTATAAAAGCATTTTTTTGTTACGGATATACCGGGCGCAATGGATAAAACAAATAATATACCTGACTTACTGTATTAATAGAAAGTACATATGGATAAATTTGAATAGATACATATTGATAAATGCTGTTTAGCTTATTTTGAGAGAAAATTGTACAAGCCCATATTTCTTGTATAGGAGTTCCTAAATGTAAAATTTAAGATAATAGCCTGAGTGAATATAGCGATGAGTACCTGGAGGTTTTGCCTGAAAAACGGTGAAACCTCTTTAACATTATGTTATGAAAAAAGTGAAATAATCCGAATTAGATAATAGAGATCCAACCAACTAGCACAACGGGTTAATTTAGTGAACAGCACATCAAGTTAATTTTCGGGGGTTTTATGAAGAAGGAATTTACTTTCAGGTTGGCAATAGTATGCTTAATAGTAATACTTATATATGAGTTTGGGATAGGCCCGACAATTGGCGGCAATAAGAAGAACAGTGAATGGGCTAAGGGAAAGATTACTGCCGAACAGGGAATGTATGACGTAGTAGTAGTAGGGGAAGAGCCGGAGGGTATAGCTGCAGCTGTTTCCGCTGCAAGAGCCGGAGCCAAAACCCTTCTGGCGGCACAAAGCGACAACCTTGGAGGTGTTATAGCACAAAGCCTTCTTACCGACTTGGAAACAAGTCAGGGCCCGAAAGGGGAACTGCTTAACAAAGGCTTCTATTCCGAGCTTTATAGCAGGCTTGGCAAGAATTTTACAACAGCAAGGTATCTCAGTGTAGTTAACAGTATAACTAATAAAGAGAAGAACCTGGAGATATTATACAGTGTTAAAGTTCAGGCACCTGTTCTTGAAGATAATATTATAAAGGGCGTAAGTACGGTCATAGATGGTAAAAGGCGTGATTTATCAGGTAAAATTTTTATTGATGCTACAAGAGAAGGAGATTTGCTGACTGCCTGTGGAGTGCCTTATTTCAAAGGCTCTGAAGATCTAAATCTAAAGAAAAGCTTTTCGCCTGCATATCTGAATTTTGTAGTGGAAGGAATAAGTTCTTCACAGATTTCACAAGTAAAGAAACTACCTGAGTTTTTTTCTAAAATTCATAAATATCAGATATCACAGATAAATGCAGTAATAAAAAATATTGATATAACTCCTCATGGAAGCAATAAGGCGGTAATCAGAGGTATTGAGGTATGGGGGGTTAATGCAGACGACAAAAAGGCTGTTGACGCTGTTTACAGGGAAGCGGCAAATGAAGCTTCAATTTTTACGGACTTCCTGAAAAAAGAATTTAAAGAGTTTGAGGGAATAAAGTTTTTAGGAGCCGCAAATAGAATGTATATGAGAGAATCCACTCATTTCATAGGGGAATATATGCTTAGTGTAAACGACATACTTGATAACAGGGATTTTAGTGACAAAATTGCAGTCGGCTCACATCCTGTAGATGCGAGCAAGTTCGTCAGAGGAAGCAGCTATATCATCGGCAAGCCTGTTATTTACTCTATTCCCTTAGGTTGTATCGTGCCTCTTAAAGTAGACAATTTGCTTATGGTCGGCAGCAAAGCATCATTTTCGTCCCTGGCTGCGTCCAGCGCAGGAGTTTTGAGCGTAGGAATAGCCATGGGGCAAGCAGCAGGTATAATATCTGTATATTCGATTATAAAGGATATTGCACCAAGAGATCTGGTAAGACAGAAAAATGCGGACATAGAGAAGGAAATCCAAAATCTGTTGAAGGAGCAGGGACTATATCTGCCTAAACAGGAATCAAAATCTAAAAATCAGGACGAATGGTCATATCCTTACATAAGGCAGTTGATTAATCTGGGCTTAATAGCAGGGGGAACGGAAAACGACTTCAGAACGGAAAAGCCTGCAAGTCAAGAAGAGTTTGCAATGCTCCTGCTAAACGGGATATATAGGCTTGCCCCCGAAAAATACTCATTAGAGCTGGACGCAAGAATCAGAAAGTATTTTAAACAAAACAGTCTATCCAAGGAAAAAGCAGGAGAAGTACTGCTGGCACTCTATAATAAAAGCTTCAAAGCAGGATATGCATATATTGAAGCTTGTAAATACGGATATATAGATAATATCATGCAGCAGCGCCTGAAGAAAAACAGTGAAATAAGGATGGAAGATGTTTTTTACTTAAGTTGCTATAACATTAAGAAGTTTACAGGAAAGAGGATATTAGAAGAATAGAGACAGGGGATGGTTCCCTATCTCTGTTTATTTGATTTTATATAATCCCAAACGTGCGAATACGGCGTAAATGACAAATTTGGGCAGCTTTAGCATCCGCTTGAAACGCCAGGGCTCTTTATACAATCTGTATAGCCACTCCAAGCCATTATTCCGGAAAAAGTCCGGAGCAAGACTTGCTTTGCCTGCATATATGTCAAGACTTCCGCCTACACCTATACATATCTTGACATTCAGTATGTCTTTATGCTCATAAATCCACTTTTCCTGCTTCGGAGCGCCAAGTGCGACCAACAAGATATCAGCTTCCGAAGAATTGATCTGATTTACTATATCAGGATCTTCATCCTTTGAGAAATAACCGTTTCTACAGCCTACGACCTCAATCCCGGGATATTGCGATTTAAGCCTTTCAGCAGCTTCTTCAGCTACACCGGGTTTACCCCCGAAAAAGAAATACCTGATTTTTCTGTCTAAGGCAATACTGAAGGAGTTCCTAGTGAGGTCTATCCCGGATACCTTTTCCGGTACCTTCCTGGCCAGGATTTTGGAAGCCAGTACTACCCCGGCTCCGTCAGCTACAAGCATATCGGCTTCATTTAGTATGTTTCTCAGATACAGGTCCTTTTGTGCATCCATTATTATTTCTGCATTTGGAGTATATATAGTATGGAGTTTGTTTTTTGAGATAAATGACTTCACTATATCTACCGCCTGATGCATTGTTACGCTATCAATTTTTATCCCCATTATGTTTTGTGTATTTCTCATATTTTTCTACCCCTTTTTATCTATCCGGAGTGCTTTCTATCAAATCAACAGCGATACGGGCATTTTCAAATGCTTTTTCCTTTAATTGGGAGGTCACTGCATACAGGGTATTTCTTATTGATTCCTTGTTTCCCCATACCTCATTCATCACTGCCGTAAGCCTTTCAAAGCTCAAGTCCTGTACATGCCCTGCTGAAGCCTGATGAAAATATTCCAGAAACCCTTCAACCTTTGTATCGTAAACAAGACCCACTACTGGTATACCCAGATTAGCTGCGTAGATAAGAGAATGCAGCCTCATTCCCACAAGCATTTCCATCCTGCTGATGATACCGATAATGTCATTTACTTCATACCTTCCCCTTATTATATATCCCTTGTACTTCATTTTGGACACTATACTTTCCAAAACCACGAGATCTATAGGCTGCATAGGTATAAACAGGGGAACAGCGCTATATTTCTCTACCGTATAGTCGGCAGCTTTTGCTATGATAGCTTCATCATAAGTGATATTGCTTTCGATTATACGTGCGGAAAAGCCTATGAATGGCCCTGTTTCCTTTATTCCTTCAGACTCCAATATAGCATCTACCTCATTTTTAGGCGCTGCCTCTACAGTCAGGGCGGGATCTGCAGTAACTACTATTCTTGGCTTGCTTACACGCAGATTTTCTAATTCCTGCATTGATAAATCTTCTCTGAGCGTAATTACATCAACCTGATTAAGAACGCTTCGCGTCAATATTTTATTAATGCTCTTGTTTATAGGGCCGATTCCGTTAGCATACACCATGACTTTTGCGCCCATTTTTTTTGCAAGCCAGGTTACTCCAAGGTAGTAAAGCAGAGAACGTGTGCTTGTACCGTCCTGCATCAGATTTCCGCCACCGTTAATAAACAGCTTGGATCGTTTCATTATTGACAGGGCCTTATACAGGTTCAGCCTGTTAATTGAATCGACATTATTATGCTTACCGGTTTCTACCGGACTCTTTGACAAAACGACGATTTTAACATCATCTTTATAAGTTTTCAAATTATTTATGATAGCCATAAGTATTGCATCGTCGCCGCTGTTCTTAAAGCCGTAATACCCTGACAGAATTACATCGTAGCTGTTTTTTGCCTGTTTTGTTCTTGAAATCGTATCATATATCCGGAGCTGGGTTTTGCACATACTGCTCATTGAGAATATGTCCTTTGCCTTAACGTAAATCCTTTCACCTATCTCTCTTCTTTTTGCAGTGTTCCTCGATAGCTCCACTATATATTCTGAAAGCTTCAGATAGTCCCCCGGTGCAAATAAGAATCCGTTTTCCCCACTGTCGATAAGATCGGGAATGCCGCCTACCCTGCTGCTTACAGTAGCTTTTTTCAGTAAAGCGCCCTCAAGTATGGAGTATGGAAACCCTTCACTTACGGAAGAAAGCACATTTATATCAATAGCATTCAGGAAGTTGAATGATTCCTTTATATAGCCAAGGAAGAAAATATTACCGGTTAGGCCTTCGGAAGTTACCATTTGTTCCAGTGCTTTCCTCTCATCTCCATCTCCTGCTATTAAGAATTTTATGTTTGAGTTTTTTTCTATTACTTCTTTTGCCGCCTGGATGAATATTTTTACTCCCTTAACAGGGGTGAGCCGTGCAAGTATGCCTACGAGTACATCATCCTTGCCGACGGGCAGGCCAAACTTGCCGACAAATTCTTCTCTTGAGCAGACGACAGGCTGATTGTCAAAATCAATCCCATTAGGGATTGTAAATAATTTGCTTGGCATAAATTTTCTTTCAATAAGCGTCTCTTTAATATTCTTCGAAACACAGGTATAATAATCTATAAAGCGAAGAGCAACGGTATTTATAATACCGAAGCTGTACCTTCTTACAGCGCTATGCATATAGTCAAGTTTATAGTCACTGTGGACTGTTGTTACAACAGGGAGTCTGGTAAACATTTTGGCAAGTACAGCAATCATGTTTGCCTTTGCTCCGTGTGAATGTATTATCTGGTAGTTTTCTTTCCTTATTAAGCTGACAACATGCTTTATATCAGTGAATATATTTCCGGTGCGGATTATTTCCGTATTAATACCCATATCCTGGGCCTCTTCAGCAAATGCCCCAGGACGGAAGCTTACCAGCTTTACATCTATATGTTTTCCAAGATTCTTAACCAGAGACACGACATGGGTTTTTGCTCCCCCAATATCTCCGCCGCCGGTTAAATGAAGTACTTTCATATATATCTCCTCACTGTTTTTTCATCCACTGGACCAAATTTTGCAATCCCTCATATACCTTTACTTTTGGCATATACCCTAATATCTTTCCGGCGTTTGATATATCAGCCGCAGAAAATCTTACATCACCTATTCTTTCCTTTTCATACTTAACGGAAAAGCTGGTCCCCAGAATTTTATTGAGCATTTCTACCAGCTCCTTCAGTGTAATGCTTTCACCACAGCCGATATTAATTATTTCAGGTTTTCCTGGCCATTTGCATTTACAGGCAAGCAAGTTTGCTTCAACTATGTTGTCAATATAGACAAAATCCCGTGTTGTGAGGCCGTCTCCGAAAATAACCGGTTGTATGCCATTCAGCATTTGGGATGTAAAAATTGAAATGACACCTGAATAGAAAGATTTCGGATCCTGTTTCGGGCCAAAAACGTTAAAATATCTCAACGAAAATACTTCCAGTCCATATACGTTAAAGAATGCTTTGCCGTAGTATTCCTGAGTGAGCTTTGCCACCGCGTAAGGGGAAATAGGATCAGGCAGCATGTCCTCTTTGTTTGGTACCCCTGAAGAGTTACCGTAAGCAGCAGCAGAAACAGCCTGGACAATTCTTTTTACAGTCTTGCTTTCAACAGAAGCTTTAAATAAGTTTAAAGTAGCGGTTACTATACTTTCATTTACTGAAACCGGGTCTTCTATTGATAGTACAACGGATGGCAGTGCTGCATGGTGCATTATGTAATCGACTCCGGTTACTGCTTTTTGAGCTGTTTTATAATCAGATATGTCACCGCATATGAATTCTATATCATTTATAAATTCCCGAATATTTTCAAATTTTCCTGTTGAGAGATTATCTACAACTCTTACCTTATGACCATCATTCAGTAGTCTTTCAACAATATTGGAGCCTATAAAGCCTGCTCCACCTGTAACAAGATACTTATCCATAGTTGTCTCTCCTTGTAATCGAGCGTTCTCTTCACATTATACGTAAAGTTTATTGTAAACAGCTTTGTTTGTCAATCCTGCGAGGCAGCTCATAACATCACGGCGTTTCAGATATCCGTTATGGAACGAAGGTGTCCAATCAATATCCTCACCATCGGATATGCAATTCAGAAACTTTTCAAACCCTTTGACAGATACAGGTTCATTAACCATGAAGTCACCCTTTGACCCCCAGGTTTTTCTAAACCATGACTGCTTTGATGCCAGCATAATTACCTTATAGTACGGATGTTCTTTAGAGTTTTGATCATACTGCTCTCTGTGTATTTTGTTCAGAACTTCCGGAGGTGTAAGCATTACTGCAAGTTCCCCGTTTGTCAAAATTCTGTCAGGCTGGAAAGTGTTGTTCTTATATCCGATACAGTGTCCCAGGATTGCAAGATGTTGTACATATTCAAATGCAGGGTCCTTATCTCCAATATCTGAAAATGGTGATATCTTTAATAGCTCTGATGCGGTTATAATCTTGTAGCCCGCCTGTGACAGAAGGCGAAGGTGCTCATCAAGGGCATCAGCCACCGGAGTCTGACGGGACATGTTACAGCCGTCCTTCTGGAATATTATTTGCCCGTTTAGTATGTCAGGGTCACTAAGCAGTGCCTGCTCCAGGGGCTTTACCATCATATCTACATCAGTTTTATAGTTTCCGCTTGAAGGCTTCCAGCCCCCGCCATCAAAGCTTGCAGCCAAATACTGATACCCCATGTACTTATACACATCATATGAACTATGACCTCCGAGTATCCGGTCTATGTAATGCGGGGGGCGTGACAGCTTCATTTCATAGTTTAATTCTGTCAGTACATAATCATGTAAAACCGATAAGTCGTCTATAACTTCCTGCAGATTTTTATAATATGCTCTGCGTCCATATACTATCTTCATAGGGCCAAAAAGCACATGCCTGTAGCCATGGTTTGACAACTCATGGCCTTCGGATATCATGCGCCTTGCCGTTTCAAGCTGGTTTTTTACTCCTCCGGAACTATCTTTTTTGAAATCCGGATAATGGTCAAATTTCATTCCTCCCCAGGAAAAATAATTGACTTTTCCGGCTTTATCGGGATAGTTGTATTCGGTAGTTCCTATTACATCGAAAGTACCCTTTGCGTCATATCTGCCGAGTATATCAAGGAGTATGTCTGTTAGGCCCTCATGTGCATACTCTATTTTTGTCAATGGATTAGGAGGCAGCGCACTGGGACCGTCATCAAAAGTCATAGCAACATATCGGCCTTTGCTTGACGGAGCAACCCGCTCTATCCGCCTGACAGGGCTTAAATAAAGGCCAGCCAGTTCTTTCTGACGGAGCTTCCTTTTGTGATTTATTTTACGCGCTATATCATAAAGAAACATCTAATTTCCGCCTTTCCTGCTTTCTATATCTATCCATCCTTCACAGGCTTTTTTCCCAAAACCTGAAATACGTGAGCATTCAAGAACGAGGGAATAAATCATTTTTAAAATGGGCTTTACAGTCAGAATATATTTCGATGACTTAATGCCCTTATATATCTGGCTTGCGGGCTCATAAAGCCTATGAGTTGCAGAACCCCAAACCCTCCCGGTGCCGTCCATCAAAGATGATTTTATTTTCTGAAGTATTTCAGTACTATTAGTTTCATTCAAAATATCGCATTCCCAGTATGCATTGCCGACTTCTCCAAGCCAGTGGGAGTCACTTCCGGCTGAAAACGGTTTTTTATAGGTACTTAGTGCTTCTAGTGCCTGGGGATTGGCATGGACATTTCTGCATAGGGAAGCTCTACTGTTATAGACTTCTATGCCGTCGATATGGTTCCATATTTCAGAATCATGTTTTTTTGAGTATTTATAGGGATGTGCAACAAAAACAAGAGCATTCTGGTCATGGGCTGCGATAGTTAATTCCTTCCAGTTAAAGCGGCCGCGGGAATCTCTTGCGAGACCTTGATTTTCAAGCCCTTTGTTAAGGAAATAAACAAGAAAGTGGCCCTGATCCGTTGAGTATTCTACTCCTGGTATAATAATCATGTCTTTAGGAGCAATCATTAAAGCTTCTTCGCTGCCGTTAAAGCTGTTGTGATCAGTGATTGAAATCCCCTGTAAACCACGGTTCTTTGCCTTTTCTATTATGTTTTTTACACTGCTGCAGGAGTCGTGAGAGTGTCTTGAATGTATATGAAGATCAAATTTCATTGCTTTTTCCTCTTTCCTTTCCTCAATAGCTGCATCACATAATAAAAAGACGGGCGCCAGTCCCTTAGCTCTAATACGCCATCAGATATTCTCGGGTTTAGTAATTGCAATACAAAGCTTGCCAGAAATCTCAGCTTATTACTTGAAAGCTTCAAATACCCGGGTAGGGACATAATATCCTGAAATAAAAAACGCATTTTTTTGCCAAGCTTGTAACGGCTTGGGTGCCATTCATATAACCGGGTTTCAGCTTTTTCACCCATGGAAGCACGGTAGTATGCATAGGGTATGTCACATTTTGCTGCAACAGAGAGTGGGAGGCTTCCCCAGAACCGCGGATTTATTTCCATCAAGCGGATGTCTCCTTCAGGATCTCCTTTGAACTCCACCATAGCAACTCCCTGCCATTTCAATGCCTTCAGAAGTGTTACAGCATAGCTGACCAGTCTGTCGTTCCAGATGCTTTCACATAAACAACTTGGTCCACCTGTAACAGGATATTCACGCAGTCGTTTATGACAGAAAATTTCCAGAGGATCACTGTTTTTGTCGAAAACCACTGAAACACCGTACCCACTGCCGTTAATATATTTTTGTACAATAGGACAGGATTGTATGCTATGCATTTCTTCAAACACTTTTATAAAGCGGTCAGGGGATTTTACAATACTATATCTCTTTTCTGGTTTGAATTTAAGGATTTCTCCTTCTCTATATTTGATAACAACCGGATATGCAAGTCTTGCAGCAAGCTCTTCAATTGTTTCATTTTCGTACAGAGTAGTGGTTTCAGGGCATGGTATACCTTTACAGGCTGCTATCTCGAGCAGCTTGCCGGTATCATTCGCGATTTCTATGCTTTCTGGTGAAGGGACAATAAAGCTTAAATAAGGTTCAAGAACATCCTTATGCTTTGAAACAGCCGTAAGACTATCCAACCCGACAGGGATGAGCACAGGCTTTACAAATTGAGAATCTGTGGAGACTGAAGCTAGATTTATTATTTTGTTAATAAAAGCTGTGTTTTCATATGGAGCGCCCGGTAAAAATTCCTTTTTCCGTGTGTATCTGGAAAAAAAGCCTAAGGCTGATTTATATGGAGTAGTATCATATTCGACTGCAGTTACGGGAATGCCTTTTTTCCCAAGTGAACGAATTATGGCAAGGCTCATACGGTATCTGACATCTGTTACAATAACGCTATTCAATAGGTACAACTCCCTTGTGGTTTGAAGATATATCAAATATGGTCTGTTCTATATCAAAATAAAAAATTTCTGGCATAAAAACTGCGTTACCCATATATATTGTTTAGATTTTATCATTTTTCTTTTTTAGTGGCAATATTCATGGTATTTTGGTTTCATCAGGATTATTTTTGCTTACATGGGGAAAATAAAGTTAACGCGCAGTATATTCATGAGGTGTAATATGGGTATTGCAAAAAAAACATTAAGAGGGTGGAGGGACTATTTATGGATTATTATTGGCTCTTTTTTAACTGCCATATCCATAAATGTGTTCATGGTTCCTTATAAGATTGCACCCGGGGGAGTGAGTGGAGCTGCCACAGTTGTTTACTATCTGACAGGCGGTAAAATGCCGGTGGGTATTACCATGCTTATTTTAAACATTCCCCTTTTCATCGCAGGGATAAAATTCATAGGCAAAAGATTTGCATTCAGGACATTGTTCAGTACCTTGCTTCTGTCGTTAATAATAGACACTACGGAACCTTTTACGAATTTATTCGTTGAAAATTTTCTGGCGAAATTCGGACAGGATGCTTCACAACCGGATCTTTTGTTATACTCCATATTTGGAGGCGGGTTTATGGGACTGGGCTTGGGTCTTGTTTTTAAATCAGGCGCAACCACAGGGGGAAGCGACCTTGCATCCAGGATAGTCAATCATTTTATTCCTAACTTTACAATGGGACAAATCCTGCTGTTCGTTGATACAAGTGTAATAATTTTTGCGGCTGTCGCATTCAGAAGTTTTATTCTTGCACTTTATGCCATAGTAACGTTGTATGTTTCCTCGCAGGTTATAGATGCGATACTTGAAGGTGTAAATTTTGCCAAGGCTGTATTTATTATTTCTGATAAATCAGAGGAGATAGCAGACAAGATCCTGGTTGATCTGGACAGGGGAGTTACCGCACTGAAGGGAACCGGAATGTATACAAGAAATGATAAAAATGTTTTGCTATGCGTACTTCACAGGGGACAGCTTTCCCTTTTAAAGGAAATTGTAAGGGAGGTTGACAGCAAAGCCTTTATTATACTGACAGATATAAGGGAAGTGCTGGGTGAAGGCTTTAAGACCTATGACTGATATTGTGGCAATATGTAAATTTTTTTTGGCAAAATATCAACTTTTTTATCGAAAAACTGACATAATGTGGACTTATTAAATATGCTATAGTATACTAATGTATGGCGATGTGCATTTAAGTGTAATCGCCATATTTTATCAGAAAAGGGATAATATTTTATCGCCATAATATAAAGAACTATTTTTAAAGGAGTGTAATAATGGAAAAGCAAAAGCTTAAGGAACTGAAGTTGAAAGCGGTGCAAATCCGCAAGCATATCCTTACAGAAGTACATAATGCTGCTTCAGGACATCCAGGGGGATCACTTTCATGTGCTGATATACTGACTGTTTTATACTTTGCTGAAATGCGTGTAGATCCTTCAAACCCCAAATGGGAGGATAGAGATAGATTCGTTTTATCAAAAGGACATTGCTCACCCGCTCTGTATGCTGTATTGGCAGAAAAGGGGTTTTTTCCAAAAGAGGAGCTGGCAAGGTTCAGGAATATAGACAGCTACCTTGAGGGGCATCCGAGTATGAGATATGTGCCTGGTGTAGATATGTCTACAGGATCTCTTGGACAGGGAATCTCTGCTGCTGTAGGTATGGCTATTGCCGGAAAACTGGACAAGAAAGAATACGGCGTTTTTGCAGTGCTTGGTGACGGGGAGATCCAGGAAGGTCAGGTATGGGAAGCTTGCATGGCGGCAGCTCATTATAAACTGAATAACCTTACCGCATTCTTAGACTATAATCAATTGCAGATAGATGGGAAGATTTCGGAAGTAATGTCTCCTGAACCGGTTGCAGATAAGTTCAGAGCCTTTGGCTGGAATGTGATAAATGCCGACGGACATGATTTTGAACAGCTTTCCAGTGCGATAGCACAGGCAAGGGAAGTAAAGGACAAACCTACCATGATAATTGCCAATACCGTTAAGGGTAAGGGAGTTTCCTATATGGAAAATCAGGCGGGCTGGCATGGGAATGCACCTAATAAAGAGCAGTACGATCAAGCAATGGCAGAACTGAATGAACTTCTGACGAAGTTGGAGGTGGAGTAATATGATGCAGAAAATTGCAACGAGAGAAGCGTATGGAAATGCATTGGCTGAATTCGGCAGTGATAATAGAATAGTTGTAATGGATGCGGATCTTTCCAAGTCTACAAAAACAGAGAATTTTAAAAAGATATATCCTGAAAGATTTATTAATATGGGAATAGCCGAGGGCAATATGATTTCTACTGCTGCAGGTATTGCTACCTGTGGGAAGATAGTTTTCGCCAGTACTTTTGCAATATTCGTTTCTGAAAGGGCATGTGAGCAGATAAGGAATTCAGTTTGCTATCCAAACCTAAATGTGAAAATCGGGGCAAGCCATTCCGGTATAACAGTAGGCGAGGATGGTGCATCACATCAGTGCCTGGAGGATATAGCCATAATGAGGGCTTTACCTAATATGGTTGTGGTAAGTCCTGCCGATGCTACAGAAGCGAGACTGGCAGTCAAGGCTGCTATTGAATACGATGGTCCTGTGTATTTGAGATTGGGGCGTTCAGGTGTACCCGTTATTTTTGATGATAGCTATAAGTTCGAACTGGGTAAGGGCGTTACTGTTGCGGAGGGTGAGGACGTAACAATAGTTGCAACGGGAATTATGGTCCACTCTGCTTTGGAGGCCAGGGAAATACTTAAAAATGAAGGAATCAGTGCGAGGATAGTCAATATACATACTATAAAGCCTATAGATAAGGATATTATCATTAAAGCTGCGAAGGAGACAGGTGCTTTAGTGACAGCAGAAGAGCACAGTATTATTGGAGGGCTTGGAAGTGCAGTAGCCGAAGTTTTGGTGGACAACTATCCTGTACCTGTAAAAATGGTTGGTGTTTCGGACAGGTTCGGAAAGTCAGGTAAACCTGATGAGCTACTGAAGATGTATGGTCTGACATCAACAGATATTGTTGAAAAAGTTAAGGCAGTTGTTAAGATGAAACGTTAATGCGTAGATAATGTAAAATGGAGAAAACGAAAGATAATTGAAGCTTTATTTGTTTTAGATCGGTAAAGTATATACGGGTAGGATTTTTAACCAAATCTTACCCGTATTTTATTTTGACAATTATATAGCGTAGATGTATACTGCATAGTGTAGAGTAACACACTATGATAAATGACGCGTTATACTAAATGTTGTTAAAGTTTGTTTTAGAAAAGGAAAGGTTTCTGATATTTTTACTTGTGGCCGGCAAAAGTTTAAGTAGAGAAATCTGTTATCCGATTAAAGTCAGCTGGTAATTATACTGATTGCTTTAATTTTTTGTTAATGAATGAAATATCTATTAAGTAGTGAGAAATTATTTGAGAGGATGACACTTGTATGAACTATAATTATAACGCTTATCCATGGGGAAGATGGATTAAATTGGGAATAGCCGTATTGATTGTTCTGATTTTGCTGGTAAGCACTGTCTCGACATACAACAATCTTGCAGCTGCCGACCAGAAGGTAAAGAGCAACTGGAGCCAGGTGGAGAATGTAATGCAGAGAAGAGCTGATGTGATAAACAATCTTGTCGAAACGGTGAAAGGATATGTAAAACATGAGGAAAAGGTTTTCGGTGATATTGCTTCGGCGAGGTCAATACTCATGAATGGCAACGCTGATATGCAAACCAAACTGGAAGCCGACAAGAGGATATCGGATGCAGCAAAGAGCGTACTACTGCTGGTGGAGAATTACCCCAACCTGAAAGCAAATGAGCAGTTCGGAAATTTACAGATGGAAATAGAGAGAAGTGAAAACAGGGTTTCTATTGCAAGGAGAGACTTTATAGGCGCTGTCGAGGCTTATAATTTAAAGCTTGCACGATTCCCGGGGAATGTATTTGCAAAAGTATTGGGATTTTCTGAAAAGGACTACTTTGAGGCTTCTCCTGAAAGTAAAGAAGCACCAAAGGTCAAATTTTAAATGGTGCTTGTTGGGGTGATATATGAATATAAAAAGAATATATATAGCGATCATAATATTTGTAATTATAGCAGTAGTCCAAGCGCCGGTCATGGCTGCAGATGAGTACCCTTCGCCTACAACCGGCTTTTTTGTAAACGATTTTGCAAATGTGATTAAATCTGATACAGAGTATAGTATAATAGACTTAGGAAGGCAGCTTGAAGATAAAACAGGAGCTCAGGTAGTAGTCGTTACAATTGACACCCTGGGAGGGAAAAACATTGCCGATTATGCTCTGGAGTTGGGACGGGAATGGGGAATAGGGAAGAAGGAAGAAAACAACGGAGTATTATTACTTAATGCTGTACAGGAAAGAGAAATAGATATAGAAGTAGGATACGGACTGGAAGGAGCAATTCCAGATGTCAGAGCAAGAGAAATCATAAGGGATATCATTAAGCCATATCTTAAAGACGGAAATTATGACAGCGGTCTGCTAAACGGATATATAGCAGTGATTAACGATGTAGCAAAAGAATACGGTATAGCACTGGATATGGATGGTGCGGATACGCAGCTGGAACCGCAGAGACAAAAAAGCCTGCCGGATCAGAAGCAATCCAGGGGACTAAGGATGGCTCCGCTTCTTATAAGCTTACTTTTGATCGTAGACGGAGTATTATTCAGATTCAGAATAACATCGACTCTGATAAAGATCTTTTTTTGGAGTAATATTTTCAGAGGAGGACGCGGCGGCGGATGGGGAGGTTCTGGCGGTGGTGGCTCCTGGGGCGGTTCATCAGGCGGCGGAGGAAGCTTTGGGGGCGGTGGCAGCAGTGATAAGTATTAATTAATAAGGGGGATAATAATGAGATATATCGTAAGACAAAAGATTTTTTCATTGGGTGACAGTTTCACTATAAAGGATGAATTCGGAAATGATTTGTTTGTAGTAAGAAGCCAGCTATTATCTTTTGGTAAAAAACTACGAATATTTGATTTGTCAGGCAATGAATTATGCTATATTGAGCAGAAAGTCTTCAGATTCATGCCTGAGTATGATATTTATATAGGTGGAGAGCATATAGCAAACGTTAAGAAGAAATTTGCATTTTTTAGAAATGATTTTGAAATAACTAGTCCAGTGAGCCGATACTACGTAGAAGGAGACTTTTGGGCCCATGAGTTTGGCCTGTTTAAGGATGGGCAGCAGATAGCGGGTATATCAAAACAGTTTTTCTCATTTGCCGATACTTACGGAGTAGACATAGATGATCGTCAGGATCAGGTAGGGACGTTAGCTTTGGCCATAGTTGTGGATATGGTGTGTCACGACCACGATAATTAAATAAAACGATAGCAGTTCTTTTGCTCCAAAACAGGATTTGCGGACCCCAAAGGGTCCCCAAATCCTGCATAATGAAGATGGTGAAGCAAATAAATACCCAAATTCTGACCGGTGGTATTGCTTGTTTAGGGTGTGTGTAAAGTGTTTTACCCCACTCTAAACAGGCTTTTAGTTGTATCAGTATGTCGGCAGATTTCTTGCCCCCATAGGATTCTGCAAGTCTGATCTGCGTTGATAAATGCCATATGCGCCGTCTGGCACATAGGTGTATGTATTATTGGAATAATTTGTGAGAGTATCCCATCCACCGCTGACAGTACCTTGATACACTTCAAGGTGCAGCATACATGACCGTTCGCTGGTATTGTTCCTTATCAGATACCCAAGCTCAGTACCCCTGGATACGGAAGTGGTTTTTCCCGCTTTATAATTGTCTATAAGTGTTTGTGACGGCTGCATTTCGCAATAACGCGCTATAGTATTATCGGAATTCCTTACAATGACTTGTCCGGTGCCTATATCAAAATCGCCTGCATAGATTACAGTTCCACTGGTCATTGAATATACCTTTGTACCTGGATCGGCAACAAAATCTATGCCTGCATGTGTTCTGGTTGAACTGTTCCTGCTCCTGCCAAATGCCCTTACGCCTTCAAGGGGATCCAGGAATGAAGCATCTTTCAGTGGCCTTAGCCAGGATGATCTGCTGGTGAAGAAATCACTGATCGGACCGCTGTTGCCCATGATATACTGCCAAGTTCTTGGACCGACAATGGCATCGGGCTCCAGACCGATTTTTGCCTGCAAGTTCTTTACTGCACTGCTTGTCCCAGGGCCAAAGGCACCATCTACTGTAATGCTGTAACCATACTTGTTTTTCAACTGGTACTGTAAAGCTTTTACTGCTGAATTGTTGGAATTGGTTTGTACGGTTACAACCAGTTTTGTCCAGGTGTTTGTGCCGACGATCCCATCAGGGTATAAACCTTTGCTTGTCTGAAAGTTTTTGACTGCTGTTTCTGTTCCAGGGCCAAAGGCGCCGTCTACTGTGATATTGTAGCCATGGTAGACCAGCAGATATTGCAGCGAGTATACATTGGTACCGTTGTTTCCATTTTTCAGAACAGGCCATGCAGGCGCGGGTGCTGCGATACTTGTACATAAAAATGTCAATAATAGCGACAGAGTAACTATAATTGATATGACCTTTTTCATAATATATACCTCCTTAGTGTTTTGGTTTGTTTTTTGGAACATCAGCATGATTTGAAATCATTTCACAATTCTTTGCAGCTGCAATAATTTGGTTATTTCTTACGAACCATTTTATAGGTACTATATTGGAAAAAGTTTGAAAAAATACTGAAAAAAAACTGAAAAAATACTGAATGAAGATATAGAATATGATACAGAAAGAAGATCTGTGCAAAAAATAGAAGTGGATGGAGATTAGGAAAATTTGATTTGACCCGAGTTGAATTAAGCAGCTTCTTACACTCGTAGTATTTAGTCCGAGTAATAAAAATTTATCTGTCACAATAAGGTTAACTAAAAATACATGCCTGATATAAAAATATAGTATTGACAGGAACAAGCTGTTCAAGTTATACTTTTATTACCAATTATCTTGTGTTGGCAGATAAAAGTTAATACTTTGTATAATATGAGCAGGCGATGAACGTAAATTTACGTTTGTGGGGCTGGGCCAAATGGTGGATTTAAAATCCTTCAGGCAGCGGAGTAACAAGTACCCGTGGGACATATAAAATTGTCTTGCGGGTTTTTTATTGTCTATGTATCAGGAGGTTAGTATGAGCGGGGAAAAGCAAAGAGTAGCATTTACTTCAGTTATTGCGGCTGTTTTTCTTACAGTAATAAAAATCGTAATAGGTGCTGCGACAGGTAGTTTAGGTATTATGGCGGAGGCAGCACATTCGGCGCTGGATATGGGCGCGGCAGTAGTAACTTTTTTTGCTGTCAGAATGGCTGATAAGCCTGCAGATATGGAGCATAACTATGGACATGGAAAGATAGAAAGCTTTTCTGCACTTATTGAAACTGCATTATTACTTATTACATGCGGATGGATTATGTATGAAGCTGCAGAAAGACTTTTGCTCGGCAAAGCTGCACCTATTGACACAATTGAAGCTACCTGGGGAGTAGGGATAATGGTGCTCTCCATAGTAATAAACATATCAAGGGCTAGGGCACTCAAGAAAGTTGCAAAAAAATATGGAAGTCAGGCCCTTGAAGCAGATGCCCTGCATTTTGACAGTGATGTCTGGAGCTCGCTTGTTGTAATAGGCGGATTAATATGTGTTGCCGCGGGTGATTACTTCGGCATTGCAGCCTTGGATTTTGGTGATCCGGTTGCAGCCTTAGGGGTATCGGTGCTGGTTATTGTGGTAAGTATGAAGTTAGGGAAACGGACAATAGATGTGTTGCTGGATACAGCGCCTAAAGGTATGGTTAATACCATACTGCATGAGGTAAATGATATTAAGGGAATTCTGGATGTAGCAAGTGTAAGGGTCAGACCTTCGGGGCCAAACTACTTTATAGATATAAACGTAGGTATAAACAGAAACGAAAGCCATAGGGTAGTACACTGTATTGTAGATGAAGTAAGAGAGAGACTTCAGAATAAGATTCCTAACAGCGACATAGTAATAGGTACATTTCCGGTTGATATGGCAGGGGCTGAAGACAGGGAGGTATACCATGCTGTAAAACGTATTGTTGACAAGTTTCCTGTTTGTACAAATATTCATAATATTCATATATATGAGGTTTCAGGAAAGAAGTATATCTCTGTCCACATAGAAGTCAGGGAGACTATGAGTTTGAAGGATTCCCATGAGCTTTCCCATGATATAAGCAAAAAGATCCAGGAGAGCATTGAAAATATTGAAGATGTAAGTGTAAATTTTGAATATGTAAAACAGCGGCATATTGTAGCAGAAGATATTACCGAAAGCAGTAAAAACCTGATAGAGGAGATAGAGTGTTTGCTAAATAAAGCTCCTGACAAGTTAAACTGCCATGATATAAGGGTATACAGAGGAGGAGACAGGATCACCATATTTTTACACTGTGAGATGTGCAGCAGCTATACTACCGAAAAAACAGAAGTCATTACAAAAAACATATCAAATAAAATACGGAAGACATTTGATAACATTGAAAGTGTACACATCCATGTGGAACCTATTGATTGAATTGATAGCTACTAGGTGTCGGTTCTCAAAAAGTTTCAAAAAGTATTATAGAAAATCACGATCTTTGTCGATTGATACAAAGTCCCCTCCCATAAATTCTAATGGCACAAAGCTAATTCCGATGTCGGAGAACATCCTTTTCCTTATTTGCAAGAACCTTATGCTGACAAGATTGTAAACTATGGTACTTGTGGAATCCTTATCTACTAAAAAAATATAATTATCTGAGTTCTTTATGGTTCATAAAAGTTTATATTTTGAGATATAGGCAGTCTAAAAACATTTTTCAGAGGATTTATAATCCGAATAATGATAATAAGGATTTGAAAGAAGTAGGCCGAACATGATTGATATTGAAATGATTATATATGGGGAGAGTAGTGAGAAAAAAGCTGGGCGCATATCCGCTGCATATCCGGCCCAGCTTTTTTTATTCCAATAAAGATTTATTATTTGGTTATATATTGAAATAGTTTCTTACAAGAGGTAAAATAAAATCATCCATATTTTGGAAGGCAAATTCATACACCAGGTCGAGTATACAAAACTGGTATTGAAAAGTAAACTAAGATAATAAATGAGGAAGCCTTAAATGAAAAATGGATTTAGGAAACAGTTAATAAGTATTGATATATGGATTTTAATATTAGCGGTAATTTGCTTATCTATCATAATAATCAATGGAATGTCCTTTAGATTTTTTCCCCTTTTAAACTCATTAGATATAAATACACAAAACTATATCAAAAATAAAATAAATGAGTTTGCTATGGGATATATTGTAAGCTATTTTTTCTATTTACTTGTTGTGAAATATCCGGAAAAAAGAAATGATGCTTATGTAAAAAGTTCAATAGCAATTTTTGTTGAAAATATTGTAAATTATTCTTCAAGTATACTCTATATTCTTCATGACGACCTAACTGAAAATCATAATGCAATATCCATGTTTAATTTACGGAAAGATGATATCGAAAGATTATGCAGGTTATTTAACTCTGAAAAAAAGCATCATATTGATCTACTGTATAATAAAATACGAGCTATTAATGAATCATCTAATCGAATATTCCAGTTTGTACCATATGTAGATACTGAACTTATACATTTAATAAACAAAATTTTGAACTCAAGTATGCATTATGCAATTGAAAGGTATTTTAATATCTCTGTAGACGGGAAAAAATTAGAAATAGAGGAATTTTCAACTTTTAATCTCTGGACAAAGTCATATTATGAAAATGTCTTACAATTGGAATCTTACTTCAGAAACTGCCTAGACTGGAAGCTGAAATTGGCCAAAAGACTTAAATGGAAACTGAAAGTTAAGAAGGGTAAAGAAAGATTCATTAACCAACTCGGGAATATTAGGAATTTGATAAGGATTAAGAAGAATAAAACTTAACGAAGAAAACAGGGTATATCCAATTTTACCCTTTAATTTCTAAGGACCTCTATGTTCAAAAAGGTTTTATTGATATTTACTGACCAGAAAACCTTCATAGTAAGTAGTGAGTAAAATAGACAGGGACACTTTAGATATATAAAAATTCATGGGAAGTAACTATGTATTATTCGACAATTTTATAGGCATTACGGGAACTTAAGTGTAAAATTTTTTCATACATTATGAGATTTAGGAGTTTTTTTCAAACTTTATAAGAACCTACAGGTGTTGTGAGTTCTCAAATAGTTTGAAAATACTATAACTTAATCAGTGAGATGGGGAGACTTTATAGTATTCTATGAAGTATCTACCTATTTCTTGAGTGAAGGTGTTTGTCGAATGGCAACATAAAATGGGATAAAGTGAACCTTATCCGTTGGTTATTCATACTATATATTAAGGAATTGTTTGCTGATTTACAGAACTTTACCGGTTGCATCAATCAGCAAGTATTTTTGTATCAATAACCTAATTACGATAAGGAGTGATCACATGCCGCAAGTTGCTAATCTGGTTGACGGTGAGTTGCCTGAATGGGTTTGCAATTCAATATATTCAAAATTAGAAAATCCCGGTTTGCTGGATAAAAAGAATATAATTATACAAAAATGTTTTGACCCTATAACTGCAAAATCCATGATAATAGCTTATGCAAATGCAAATAAGTACGATGGAGCTTTTAGCATTTTTGAGGATACTGATGGTAAGTACAAAGAAATTTTCGGAACCCGGGTAAAGCTTATTGTATCTGTCCAAATCCGGCATCCTAATATAATTCTGGCTAGTATGGACGAATCGGGTACTGGTGCTTCAAGCGTCAATTTCCACGTGATAAAAAATACAAGTAAGGGATATAAAAATGTATGGCAGGGGTTAGCTAATTTTTATGATCAAAGCTATTTTCCGCAGCACTGCTTTGAAGTTACAGCAGGCATCAGCTTTTCGGATAACGGGGAACTGATACATTCTATATTGAAAAGAATATATATGCAAGGCAACCAGGCTAATCCTGTGAGTGTAGAAAAGTTATTTGATATTTATGTATATAATGAAAGCAATGCGCAGTATCAATTTGTAAAAAGGTTGTGACACATATACCCGGACATCTACTTCTCTTGATAATGAAAGGGTTACGGGAGGAGGCTTTCCTCAGGTAACCCTTTGATGAAAGTGTTTATTTTTGATTTAAGGGATAAATTTTATTTCCGATAATCTTATACTGATATTCCTTTACAACAGCTCCATCTTCCCTGGTTTTCTTAAAGGATATCAAGTCATAGCCGTCACTGGTTTTGCTCTGGGAAGTCTCATAAATATATCTCATACCATTTTCTACTGATTCTTTAGTGCCCAGCCAATATGGAAATTTATTGAGCTCTGCGTCAAACTTGGTATATTCGGTAAAAATCTTATTGGATGCCTCAACGTCAATCTTTGGAAGGGTTTTTTCCGTATATGCTTCACTGACCGTCGCTTTTCTGTTTATACTCTGGAGATATTTTTTTGCTTGTTCTTCCTGCTGCTTTGCAAGGTCAGGATAATATTTATGCTCTGAAATAACACTATCCCAAAGCTTTCGGGGAAACATGTCTTTCTTCGATTTAAGATTGTAAGAGCCATCCATAGGCTCCTTATACTCCAGCAGTGTGTACTCACCTTTTTCATTCCTGGAGAAAGTCAGTACTGTTGCAATAGCTCCACTGCCGCTTACCTTTGTAAAAATTCCGTTTTCAAATCCAAAAGCTCCATAGCTTGCAATTGTATAGACTTTTGTTTTTCCGTTTTTCTCTTCCATGTCAAATATAATATGTCCTTCCGTAGAAGTTTCTCCGGATACATATCCCTCGCCTTTGGCTTTGATAGCAATGCTTACAGCCTCTTCAACAGTTTTAGGATTTTGGGGCTCGTTTGGTGTGGTATCTGCTATAATTACATCATCGGACGGCACAACAGTATAAGAATAAGTTGGGGTATCAAGTTTAATAGTCAATTGCTTTTGCGTCAATTTAACATTTTTATAATAAATTGCAGCTTTTACGATAATTCCGTCCTGAGCTTTATCTGTTTCATCTGCCGAAGGTCCCCAGTATATTGGCGCAGACAATGGCAATTTAGCGTTTTGTCCATATTCAGTAATCTTCCCGCTGGTGCTGTCCCATGTCATTAACCTGCCACTTGTTGCTGAGTATTCAACCATGTCTGCCGTACCTCTGAACTGTGCCAGTATGCGGATACCCGGTGTACTTGACATCGTCAATGCGTACTTTTCGGGATATGCTGCAAAATTCATTGAAAAACCATATAGTAAAGTTTTTAGTGCATTTGTGTCCTTTGCATATTCTCTCAGATCTTTATTATAGCTTTTTTGCAGGTGCTCCCTATTATACCGATAACTTTTTTCTTTTCCGGAAAAGCTTGAAATGAAATTGATTTCATCTACATTATCTATTAACGCGAACATTGCAGTGGCATTTTTCCTAAAAGTAGATTCGATTAATCCTGTATCCAGACTGGAAGTATTTAAGTCATATTGTACTGAGATTCCATATGGCCTGCTACCGGTTTTAAGGGAAACCTCCCTGCGCATATTCGCAAGCGGCAGACTGTTGAGCAGATTTACAACTTTACTGTTGTCTCCTACATAGGCAGTCTTAAATTTCAGTAGTGTAGCAGCATTGTACTCATCTGATAGAACAGTGTTTTCTTTCTGATCCAGTGCAGAATCATCTTTTGTAAGGCTGCTGGTAAGTAAAACACCGCTTAATATGGTAATGCAGAGTATACCGATTACAAGGACAGTTCTTCTTCTGCTCTTAAAAAAGCTTGTCATTTTTATCATTTTTATTCTTTTTTCAATATTTTTTTTATCATCAATCATACCGATTAGCCTAGGTGCAAGCCTTGTATAGCTGAAAGTTTCAACTACTGACAGAAGAGCTTTTCCATATTCCTTTTGCTCTGTAGATTTCAATAGTGTAAGCACCTGTTCGTCAGCAGCTACTTCCATATCCAGACGTATTCTTTTAAAACAGTACCATATTACCGGATTAAACCAGTGGATTAATTGAAGTAAAAGTAAAAGGTGGTTTGCAATCAAATCCTTCCTTTTATAATGAGCAAGTTCGTGTAATAGAACGTATGAAATCTCTCTGTGGCTAAGATCTAAAATTGCAGGAGTTATCAGGATTTTCGGGCTAAACACTCCTAAAAGTGACGGAGTACGGATTATGTTTTGGATAACAATGCGGAGATCTTTTTTTACTCCCATTTTTTCCTTACATTCTTCAAGAATGTGGGTTATGGATTCCGGTACCGGAATCATGGAAGCTTTTATCCGTTTATTCAATGAGTGGTTTGTAAATAGCAGCCAGCATAGCATCAACATTGCGCCGGCAAGCCAGATATATGGGGTGGCTGTTTCAGCCTTTGCGGCGAGGAAAAGTAATGAATCCCGCGTTGTAAAAGACGGCAGGGTATATGAGTTTTCCTGACGGATGGAGATAGATGATTGGCGGTACTCCTCATACATTTTGGTAAAACTTGTTTGCTGCGGTATTTCGGGTATAGTATTGAATAGGCTTACAGCACTTTCCGGACCGAAGGGGATAAGTAGCTTCAGCATAAGAATTATCCATACTATATAATGCCATTTCGGACTGATTCTGTTTTTTAGTATCGCTTTAAGTATTATTATGACTGCTCCTACAACGCTTGCGTATAAGGATGTGGATAAAACCAGTAAAAACATGGATTCCATTATTCTTACACCTCCTCGTCAAGCAGCTTCTTAAGCTCATTTATTTCTTCTTTTGAAAGTCTTTTTTCTTTTACATAACTTGTTAGCATTAAGTTCAGAGATCCGTTGTATAACCTTTGGAGAAAGGATTTGCTTGCATAGCTTTTATAGTCATCCTCAGATACGTTTGGTGAGTATAAATAAGATTTTCCGTCTATTTTTTTTGCGGTAACCGCTTCTTTCGCTACCAGACGTGCTATGAGTGTATGTATGGTTTTAGGCTTCCAATCGGAAGTCTCTGCAAGTTTCTCAACTATTTGGGTACTTGTGGCATCATGAAGCTCCCATAATATTTTCATTACTTCAAATTCCGCGTCAGATATTTGTGGAATGGACATTAATAAATCACTCCTAACTATGGACTACATTTGTAAGAATAATTATATACTACACTTGTAAGAAATATTTGTCAATAGGTATGGAAGACTGTGATGATTATTCTCACGTGCAGCAAAAAATCCTCGCATGCCAGCAATTTGCTGATTTGTGAGGATTTTATCATGTGCTTGCTCTTGGATTTACTTGGTCACTATGATTAAAATTTTTGCTTTCCGATAGGCTAGAACTTTTTGTAAAAGTAGAGTTTATTTTGCTAGTTACAGCAGATTATCTCTCATAGATTCTTATTCATACTCTTTGACCAGCAAAGCCCTTACGTAGCCTCTGTCCTTACTGGTTGAATCTATATAGAAACCCCTTCCATAATAAAAACGTACCAGATCCCTGTATTTTGAAGCTGTATGGAGACTTACCTTTGTAATGCCTTTTGTTTTCAGTATCTTGTCTACAAGATTCATCAATGATTTTCCTATCCCAATATTATGATACTGGAGACATACTCCGAACCTGCTTATATAAGCTGTATTGTCAGGATTTAGCTGCAGTCTGATCGTACCAACGGGTACATCGTCTATAAGGGCAATATAGACCAGCTTTGTTTCTATATCATTCCGTATGGCATCCACTGATTCTTCCAAGGCTTCCATACTGCCGACCAGACCCGTATCATGCATGTATTTCTTAAAAGCTTCCTGCATAATGCTCTGAATAGCTTCTGCATCTTCTGTAACAGCTCTTCTGATTAAAAACGAATAATTCATTTCGCACTTACCTCTAAATCTTATTTATTCATAAGAAGTGCCATGATAGCCTTCTGTACATGCAGTCTGTTTTCTGCCTCATCGAAAATGACAGATTGAGGCCCATCCAGAATTTCTTCGGTTACTTCATAGCCCCTGTAAGCAGGCAAGCAATGAAGGAATATGGCATCTTCCTTGGCATGTGATAATAACTCACTGTTTACCTGGTAAGGCATGAATAATTTTACCCGCTGTTCCTTCTCAGCTTCCTGACCCATACTAACCCATGTATCTGTATATATTACATCAGCATCCTTTACAGCTTCTACAGGGTCTTGCGTTAGGATAATCTCCGAGCCTGAAAGTTTTGAATCCTCATGTGCTTCAAAAGTTATGTTTCTATCGCACTCATAACCTTTTGGCGTTGCAACGGCTATATCCATTCCGACCTTAGCGCAGCCATGCAGTAAAGAGTTTGCCACGTTATTGCCATCTCCTACATATGCAAGCTTCAGTCCTTTCAGTGTACCCTTATGTTCATATACGGTAAACAAATCAGCCAATATCTGACATGGGTGCATTAAATCAGTCAAACCGTTTATTACTGGGATGTTCCCGAATTTGGCCAGCTCTTCCACATCACTGTGTTTATATGTTCGGATCATTATTCCGTCAATATATCTGGATAAAACCTGAGCTGTATCATAAATGGTTTCCCCACGGCCCAACTGAATGTCATTGGAGCTAAGGAAAAGGGAATAGCCCCCTAACTGATACATACCCACCTCAAAAGATACCCTTGTTCTGGTAGAAGATTTGGTAAATATCATGCCAAGGGTCTTACCTTTCAGAATATGATGCTGGATACCTTCTTTTGTTTGTCTTTTGAGTTTTTCAGCAAGTTTGAATATTTCTTCAAAATCTTCGATAGTCAGATCATAAAGACTGATTAAGTGCTTCATAGTAGTCAACCTCCACATTAACATAGCAAATTTTCTAAAACTCTAATATCAATCTAATTTTTATTTACTGTATGCAGCCCGAGTAAGCAGAATAATCATCCAAAGAATATATTTCTGTTTCTCTTTGATGTATTATGTGATCTATTACCTGAAGGGCTGCTTTGGTAGTATCCAGTGAAGTTATACAGGGAACATTGTATTCGATAGCAGTCCTTCTCAGAAGAAATCCGAGTCTGGAAGCAATCTTCCCCTTTGTTGGAGTATTTATTATAAACTGTACCTTATCATTCTTGATATAATCTATAATATCATCACTTGATACAGCATCAACTTCTACACCTGCTCCTGATAGGAAATTATAGGTATCTTCAGTTGCCATGAGTCTGAAATTCAGTTCTGAAAGCCTGTGAGCTATATCAATACATTCGTCCTTATCCCTGTCAGCTACTGAGAGCAGAACACTTCCGCCAAGCGGGATCTTGAGGCCGGAAGCGACAAATGCTTTATACAAGGCACTGAGGAAATCCTTGTCTACGCCCATAACTTCGCCTGTAGACTTCATTTCAGGTCCAAGGAACGTATCAACTGTGGCCAGTTTTGAGAAAGAAAATACGGGAGCTTTTACAGCTGTAAATTCCGTCTCTTTTGCAAGTCCCGGTTTATAGCCAAGGTCTTTGAGTTTTTTACCCATTATGAGCTTTGTAGCAACATTTACCATAGGTATCCCTGTTATTTTACTCATAACCGGAACTGTACGGCTTGCACGTGGGTTAACTTCAATTACATAAACCTTGTTGTTTTCATCAAGTACAAATTGTATATTGAATAATCCTTTAACATTTAAAGCTTTAGCAAGCTTCATTGTATAATCCACAACAGTATCTTTCGTTTTTTTATCGAGAGTTCTCGGGGGGTATATGGCTATACTGTCGCCTGAGTGTACTCCGGCTCTTTCCACATGTTCCATTATACCTGGGATAAGCACCTCGGTACCGTCGCATATTCCATCTACTTCAACTTCCTTACCTGTAATATACTTATCTATCAATATCGGATGTTTGGTAGATATATCAACAGCAAGGCTCATATATTCCTCAAGAGCCGAATCATTATACACGATTTCCATAGCTCTGCCGCCTAGCACGTAAGAAGGTCTTACAAGCACCGGATACCCGATTTTGGCTGCAACTTCTTTAGCTTGATCAAATGAGAAAACTGTATTTCCGGGAGGGATAGGAATATCAAGTTCTTCAAGCAACTTAAGAAATTTATCCCTGTCCTCGGCTATGTCGATGTCTTCTACATTGGTACCCAGAATTTTTACACCTTCCTTGTGCAGAGGACCTGCAAGGTTGATAGCTGTCTGCCCTCCAAACTGAACAATAACCCCAATCGGTTTTTCTTTTCTTATAATATCCAATACGCATTCCTTGGTAAGGGGTTCAAAATAGAGCTTATCTGATGTATCGAAATCTGTGCTGACAGTTTCGGGATTGTTGTTTATGATAATCGACTCAAGGTTGAGTTCTTTAAGCGCTCTTACAGAGTGAACGCTGCAGTAGTCAAATTCTATTCCCTGCCCGATTCTTATAGGGCCTGAGCCGATAACAAGAACCTTTTCGTTTTCCGATACGATAACATCATCTTTTTCTTCATAGGTAGAGTAATAGTAAGGTGTAACGGCTTCAAACTCACCTGCACAAGTATCAACAATTTTATATACGGGATTTATGGGATACTTATCTCTCAGCTCCAGTATACTTTCAAGGGAAACATTAGCCAGATTTGCAATATATGAATCACCAAAGCCTATTTTCTTTGCCCTTGAGTATAAGTCATAGTCGAGCCATGCAATACCTGCACGTTTGATTTCTTCCGCAAGCTTTACTATTTTTTTGAGCTTTCTAATAAAGAACTCATCTATTTTGGTGATATTGACGATTTCTCCGGCAGTAACACCTTTCTGAAGAGCCTTGCATATAGCAAAAATCCTCTGGTCATTAGGTTTTTTTATTGATTCAATGAGCTCTTCCTTTGTTTTATTTTCAAATAGACTTAAACCCAACTGATAGTTGAATTTTATATCAAGTGAATCTATAGCTTTCAGCAGTGATTCTTCAAAAGTTCTGCCGATAGCCATTACTTCTCCGGTCGCCTTCATCTGTGTACCCAGACTTCTGTCTGCAGTAGTGAATTTATCGAAGGGCCACCTTGGAACCTTTGTGACAACATAGTCGAGTGAAGGTTCAAAGCATGCATAGGTGTTCTGAGTTACCGAGTTTTTTATCTCATCAAGGTTAAGGCCTATAGCAATCTTTGCTGCAACCCTTGCAATAGGGTAGCCTGTAGCCTTTGAAGCAAGGGCGCTGGAACGGCTTACCCTTGGGTTAACTTCGATAACGACATATTCAAGACTTAAAGGATTTAGGGCGTATTGGATATTACACCCACCTTTTATATCAAGAGCACGTATGACTTTAATAGAAGCAGAACGGAGCATCTGATATTCTATATCTGACAGAGTCTGACTCGGTGCAACAACTATACTGTCTCCCGTATGAACACCTACCGGGTCGAAGTTTTCCATATTACATATGATAATACAGTTATCTGCGCCGTCTCTGACTACTTCATATTCTATTTCCTTCCATCCCGCAACACTCTGTTCAAGCAAAACCTGATTAATCATACTGAGCTTCAGACCTTTACCGCAAATGTACCTGAACTCATCCATATCATTTGCTATGCCTCCGCCTGTTCCACCTAGAGTGTAGGCCGGACGTATTATAATGGGAAAGCCGACCTCTTCGGCAAAGGCGACAGCATCGGTCAGGGTTGTTACTATAGTACTGTGAGGAACCTTTTCACCTATTTCCTGCATAGTACGTTTAAATAATTCTCTGTCTTCGGCTTTTTTTATTGACTGAAGTGAAGTTCCCAAAAGCTCCACGTTCATCTCTTCGAGGATGCCGTCATTAGCTAGTTCTACTGCCATATTAAGGCCTGTTTGGCCGCCGAGGGATGCAAGTATTCCGTCAGGTTTTTCCTTTTTAATTATTTGTTTCACAAACTCTAGAGAAATAGGCTCTATATAAACTTTATCCGCAACTTCGGCATCGGTCATAATGGTAGCGGGGTTACTGTTTACAAGTACTACTTCGATTCCTTCTTCTTTAAGGGATTTGCAGGCCTGCGTTCCTGAATAATCAAACTCTGCAGCCTGACCGATTATTATGGGACCTGAACCTATCACAAGTACTTTTTTAATATTTTCAATTTTTGGCATAAAGAACCTCCACCTATTTCACCTGTTTTTCCATCATCCTGATGAAGTCATCAAAGATGTATGCTGAGTCCTGAGGCCCTGGTGCTGCTTCAGGATGGTACTGAACACTTATGATAGGCATGAACTTATGCCTGAAACCTTCTACAGTGCCATCATTTACATTCAGATGTGTTATTGTTATATCCGGACTAAAATCTTTTTTTAGTGCGTAGTTGTGATTCTGTGACGTTATATAGCAGCGGCCTGTGGTAAAGTCTTTCACAGGGTGGTTGCCGCCGTGGTGCCCGAACTTTAATTTATAGGTGTCTCCGCCTAAAGACAGACCCAGCAGCTGATGTCCCAGACATATCCCCAGCATTGGCTTCCTGCCGAGAATTTTTTGTATGTTGGATTTTATCATAGGGAGATCCATAGGATCACCGGGGCCGTTGGACAGTAATATCCCATCCGGATTATAGCCCATGATTTCTTCAACGGATGAAAATGCAGGGAGTATAAATATATCACAATCCCTTTTTTCAAGAGATCTGACGATATTGTATTTTACTCCGAAATCAAGAAGTACAACTCTTTTGCCCGTACCAGGTTTGTGTATGGGAGTTTTGGTGGTCACTTCCATTACAAGATTTCTTTTTGCATCCTTCTTCTGTTTTAGTTTTTCCAGCAGTATGTCTATATTTCCGCACTCTGTAGAGATAATCCCATACATGCTTCCAAATTTCCTTATATGCTGAGTGAGTGCTCGGGTGTCAATTCCCTTTATCCCGATAATGTAGTTTTTTGTAAAGTATTCTTCGGGATTTACACTGTATCTCCAGTTACTGGGAGCATCGCATAACTCTTTTACGATAAAGCCCTGTATATGAGGTTTATAGGATTCATCGTCAAATTCATTGAAACCGTAGTTTCCTATCAAGGGATAAGTCATAGTAACAATTTGACCGTTATAGGACGGGTCTGTGGATATTTCCTGATATCCTGTCATACAGGTATTGAATACAACCTCACCTATAGTTTCGCCGTGATGACCAAAGGCCTCACCGGAAAAATATGTTCCATCTTCTAAAACTAAAACAGATTTCATATTTATTGATCCCCTATTTCAAATAATATTTTATCAAGTACATCTATTATTCCGTCGATATCCTTTTCTGTAACGATAAGAGGGGGAAGTATCCTTAAAACATTACTTCCTACATTGCCTAACAGATAACCCTCTATCATGCATTTATCCTTTATTTCCTTGGCTTTGTCAATGGAAAGTTCTACTCCGATCATTAACCCCTTGCCCCTGACCTCGGAAATTGAGCTATGTTTTGCTTTCAGGCCAAGAAGTTTCTCCATGAAATAGTTGCCTGCCTTATGTGCATTGTCTATTAAGTTATCGTTTAGCATTGCATCCATAACTGCCAAACCTGCCGCACACGCTAGCGGATTTCCCCCGAAGGTGGACCCGTGGTCTCCTGGCTCAAAGCTGTCAGCAACTGATTTTTTAGCACAGATGGCGCCTATTGGAACTCCTCCGCCAAGAGCTTTAGCTAAAGTAAATATATCCGGCTCTATACCAAAGTGCTCATAGCCGAAAAGTTTACCTGTTCTGCCTATACCGCACTGTACTTCATCAAAAATCAGAAGTAAGCCGTTTTTGTCACACAACTTTTTTACACCTTTCATATATTCGGGTGTAAGGGGATGAACACCGCTTTCACCTTGTATGGGTTCAAGCATTATTGCACAAGTCTTGCTGCAAATTGCTTTTTCGAGTGAAGCAAGATCGTTTATCGGCACATTGACAAAGCTTGGTGTAAGGGGATAATAGGGTTTCTGATATTTTGGTTGTCCGGTGGCGGCAACGGTAGCAAGGGTTCTGCCGTGAAAAGAGTTTGTGAGTGTTATTATTTCGTGCTTTTCCGGCTGTCCCTTTTTATAGAAGTGAATCCTTGCAAGCTTTATGGCACCTTCGTTTGCTTCCGCTCCACTGTTTGAAAAAAAGACTTTGTCCGCACAGGAATTTTCTACAATTACTTTTGCAAGCTTTGACTGTGGTTCAATATAATAAAGGTTGGAACAGTGTATGAGCTTTTCGGCTTGCTCCTTTATTGCATTCACAAGCTTTGGATGCGCATGTCCCAGTGAACTCACAGCTATTCCTGAAAAAAAGTCGGAGTACTTTCTGCCTTCAGTATCCCAGAGGTTGATGCCTTTTCCATATGTAAAGCATACAGGTGTTCTGCTGCCAAAAGTATTCATGAAGTATTCCTGATCCATTTTCATTATGTCTAATAAATCCATGTTAACCTCCCAAAAGTCTGACTTATAGATGCTTGGCATTATTTGAACTATATTGAATAGTATTTATAATTATACATTCAGATGCATAAAAATGCAATATTAATATTTCTATGGTTTCCAGGTAGACATGCACATCTATATATTTTATACGCTGGAAAATAAGCAGTAATTTCCCATATATTAAATAAAGCTGCTGACATTAGTCAACAGCATTTACTTAACAAGGTTTTCAATATATGTTTGACATTTGGAAAACGTTGTCTATATAAGTCCTCTGATATTTTCAAAGAAATTCACTTGCAGGGCAGCTATATCCTCATCCAGTTCAGCGAGATAGTTTGAAAGTATAATACTGTTTTCTTCGGTCATATCTACAAACTGCATGCTATAGCTGAACTGTCCGTTTTTAACACTTTTCCTTATTACTTTGCCCCTGCCGGATATTGTCTGATTCCCGGGCAGATAAACAGATACTTCCGATTCTTCGCCATAATCAAATTCATGTTTTGATAAGAAAGCAATACCGCCAAGGCATATATTTGTAACAATAGAAAAATTCTTTGTATCTTCCCATAATGGCTTTATGCTTGCTGGCAGGTAAATGTCGTATCTGGGAAATGCTCTGGTATTGACAAGCTCTTCAACTTTATGTATGGTCATAAGGACGTGTGATGGATACTCCGGACATATGTCTGATATGCTTCCTTCAAACAGGTATTCAAAAAATTCATTTGTAAGCTTTAATGTAATTTTCAGATCTTTTGCAATAATGTTTTCCAGATAGCTTTCTAAAAGGCAAATATATGCTTTGTCCTCTTCGCATTTGTAAATGATGTTCTTATACCATGCAGCACTTGATCCAAGTCTGGTACTAACGATCAAGCCTTCTTTTAAAATGGATGATGAAAAATTAGGATTCAAGAGCATTAGCCCCCACTCTTTATTATGAGATTGTAAATTAAGGTTTTGAAACGCCATGGTAGAGTTAGGGTATTTTTTCTCAAACCAGTTCATTTCAAATCTTAACTATATATAAATAATATTCTGCAAAATGATATAAATTCCTTCAAAAATTTGCTAGTTTTTGATGAATTTTAAAAAAAATTTTTGTATAAAAACATACCAGCCCTTATAATGGAACAAAGCCCGGATTTCCGGGCTTTGTTCCATCTTATTATATCTGTTCCTGACTATGGTATAATACTTTTTCCTTCATTATCATGGTACCTATACCTTTATAGGTGAAAATTTCAAGCAATATGCAGTGGGGAATTCTGCCGTCGATTATGTGTGTGCGTCCGACACCTTTTTCCAAAGCTTCTATACAACCCAATACTTTTGGTATCATACCACCGTCGATAACCTTTTTATCTATAAGGTCATGGACTTCCTTTGCTGTAAGCGCTGTCAGAATGTCGCTGCTGTCTTTGGACATTTTTACACCTTCAACATCGGTCAACAGCATCAGCTTCTCTGCCTTTAATGCTGCTGCTATTTCACCTGCTACCGTATCTGCATTTATATTGTAGCTTTCACCATTAGGGCCTACTCCTATTGGGGCTACTACAGGAATATATTCGTCTCTGGCTATCAAGTCAAGAACTTTTGAATTAATTCTGGTGATTTTCCCTACATGGCCAAGGTCAACTTCTTTTCCGTCAACAGTAGTTTTATACTGTTCACATTCTATCAACCTTCCGTCTATACCGCAAAGGCCTATCGCATTACCGCCTTTCTGATTTAGAAGAGAAACTATTTCCTTGTTGGTTTTTCCGACAAGAACCATTTGGGCTACTTCCATTGTTGCTGCATCCGTTACTCTGAGACCATTTACAAACTGGCTTTTTATGTCGAATTTTTCCAGGGCCTTATTGATCTCAGGGCCTCCTCCGTGGACTACTACAGGATTCATACCTATATACTTCAGCAGAGTTATGTCTTCCATTACGGAATTTTTAAGCTCATCATTTATCATTGCATTGCCGCCATACTTTATCACAATTGTCTTTCCATAAAGCTTTTGTATATAAGGTAAAGCTTCAATCAGGATTTCTGCCTTTTTAATAATTGGTTCCATAAAACTATTCATTATTATAATCCTCCATTTACCTGAATAAACGTGCGACTGCAGGCAAAATCCCAAGGTGATAGCAGATGCCTTAAGTATTGCCTGCAGTTGTACGGTTTCAGCCAGCTGAAATTTTAATTTTGCGTGTTGTGTGAGCTAAATAATAATATGGGTAAACTAGGGCTCATAGCACAGTAGTTTTCCATATATTTTCAAGCATACACATAAGTTTATTATTTATTCGGTGTTATAATTATACAAAATCATGTATAAAAATTCAATACATTATTTCCAAATTTATGTCTCTGCCGCTATTCTGACGATAACATATATAAAACCGGCATTCCAGGATATGTTCCATATGGTATTTTTAGGCCATTTATGCAAAGTTACTAAATACAAAAAAATAATTTTGTTAAAAAATGTACTAGTTGCTATATCAGATAAGTGATATATTATAGATGTGTATATTAGTTGTGTCGTATAATTATTAGGAGGGGAAAAGATGGCTAGCTTAAAATTAAAGAATATCTACAAAAAATATGATGGTGGAGTTATCGCTGTTAACGATTTCAATTTGGACATTGATGACAAGGAGTTCATCATTTTGGTTGGTCCTTCAGGATGCGGTAAAACTACTACATTAAGAATGATAGCCGGTTTGGAAGAAATATCTGAGGGTGAACTTTACATAGGAGACAAACTTGTAAACGATGTTCAGCCAAAAGACAGAGACATAGCAATGGTTTTCCAAAACTATGCGTTGTATCCTCATATGACTGTATTTGATAACATGGCATTTGGTTTGAAACTCAGAAAGACACCTAAGGATGAAATAAAGAGAAGAGTTATGGAAGCTGCAAAAATTCTCGATATCCAACACTTGCTTGATAGAAAACCAAAAGCTTTGTCAGGTGGTCAGAGACAGAGGGTTGCGTTAGGGCGTGCCATGGTTCGTGAGCCTAAAGTATTCTTACTGGACGAACCTTTATCAAACCTCGATGCAAAATTAAGGGTTCAGATGAGAACTGAAATAAGCAAGTTGCACCTGAACTTACAGACAACTTTTATATACGTAACGCATGACCAGACAGAAGCTATGACAATGGGTACAAGAATCGTTGTTATGAAAGACGGTTACATTCAGCAGGTTGATACTCCTACAGCTCTTTATGACAGACCTTGCAATATGTTCGTTGCAGGATTTATAGGAACTCCTCAAATGAACTTCATTAACGCACAGCTTGTAAAGCGTGGCGATGAAATGCATTTGTTATTCGGAAAAGACGATATCAAGCTTCCTGAAGGAAAGGCTAAAAAGCTTGAAGGAACAGATTATATAGGTAAAGAAGTTGTTTTAGGTATAAGGCCTGAAGCTATTCATGATGAAGCAGTATTTTTGGAATCAATGTCAGACAGTGTTGTTGAAGCTGAGATTACACTTGTTGAAATTCTTGGTTCCGAAACAAACCTGTATATGACAATAGACGGAGTTGAATTTACTGCTAAAGTTAATGCCAGAACAAAAGTTAGAGCAGGAGATAAGATTAAAGTAGCTTTTGATGCAAATAAGATTCACCTGTTTGATAAGGAAACAGAAAGAACAATTATTAACTAAACAAGCTTAAATTAATATAAAAATGAGGATTGTCTCAAAAGAGGCAATCCTCATTTTTATATTAATTTTACAGCATGTTGCCAATAGTGTATAATTATTTTGGAGGTTAATCAAATAACTCCATGCTTTTTCAAAACAGGTAGGGGGAATATCGTTGTCAAAAAAGCTGTTTCAAAATCTGGTTCTTCAGATTAGGGAAGTTATTGATTGGGAATTTGGTATAACAGACGATACCGGTACTATTATTGCATGTTCGGACGAAGATAAGGTTGGACAAGCTTTCTCTTTTATTAATGAAGTGCTGGAAGATAAAAATGATATCATAAATTTCAACGGTTTTCACTTAAAGAA
The DNA here is from genome assembly GCA_026414765.1 of Clostridia bacterium. Classification (NCBI taxonomy): domain Bacteria; kingdom Bacillati; phylum Bacillota; class Clostridia; species Clostridia bacterium. Next base: position 110,296 of record JAOAIJ010000039.1, read on the forward strand.
AATTTTTATTAAAGGAAAGCTTGAGTTTATATCATTTATTGCATCAGACCATAAGGAAAGTGAAAAATATCTTTTTCTGATTTCAATGAACATATTGAATATAAAAAATTTTTATGATGAAAAGTTTGATAAAGGCAGCTTTTTGAAGAGCATACTGACAGGGAGCGTTTTACCGGGAGATATTTCTGTAAAATCCCGTGAACTCCATATTACGCATAATATACCCAGAGTAGTTATACTGATAAATATTGAGAAGTCCGCAGAAGTATTTGCCCATGAGATTGTTCAGGAGTTATTCCCAAACAAGTCCAAGGACTTCATCATATTACTTGACAATGAAAATGTTGTATTGATAAAAGAGTTGAAAAATGCCGAGGACACCCGGGAGATCGAGAAAACTGCTCAAACGATTATTGATACACTGAGTACCGAATCCATGGTAAAAGCGATGATCGGTATAGGTACTGTTGTTGATAGTATCACTGATATAGGGCGCTCTTTCAAGGAAGCCCATACTGCTCTGGAAGTCGGAGGAATATTTGAGAGTAACAAATCAGTAATAAACTATAACAATCTTGGAATAGGAAGGCTTATTTATCAACTTCCTGAAAGCTTGTGCAGACTGTTCCTGAAGGAAGTTTTTAAGAGCGGATCTTTTGAATCCCTTGATTCTGAGTACATTTTGACTATTCAAAAGTTTTTTGAAAACAACCTGAATGTAAGCGAAACATCCAGACAGATGTTTGTTCATAGAAATACGCTTGTGTACAGACTGGATAAAATACAGAAGGTGACGGGTCTAGACATCACAAAGTTTGATGATGCGATAATCCTTAAATTTGCTATGCTTGTAAAGAAATATCTTGATAAAAATCATAATGAAGATACGGATTGATTTATTACACTACTGAATTTTTGTTAATGGAATAAATCATATTTTGTCAGAACAGACAAGAATTTGTTTAAAGTTTAAGAGGATTTTTTATATTAATTGTCGAAAATTTATCTTATGTTTTACCTTAATAAATTATTACTTTGTTTAGTTGACTGGGGTGTGTGGAGTGGTCGAGCTGAAAAACATAGCTAAAAAGTATCCGAATGGTACTGTTGCTTTAAGAGATGTAAGTATTAAAATAAATAAAGGTGAGTTTGTTTTTATTGTAGGTTCAAGTGGATCAGGAAAATCGTCATTGATAAAACTGATTCTCAAGGAAGAAAATCCTACTGAGGGAGAGGTCATTGTCAACGGTTTTGATGTGTCCTCCATGAACAGGAAGGAAATTCCTTATCTAAGAAGGAGTTTGGGAGTGGTTTTTCAAGACTTCAGACTGCTGCCTAATAAAACTGTATATGAAAATGTTGCCTTTGCAATGCAGATAACAGAAGCCCTTCCTAAGGAAATTAGGCGTCAGGTGCCTATGGCTCTGGCACTTGTAGGCATAAGCAGAAAGGCAAATGTATATCCGAATCAGCTTTCCGGCGGTGAACAGCAAAGGGTTGCCCTGGCAAGAGCACTGGTCAATAATCCGTCACTTTTGGTGGCAGACGAGCCTACAGGAAACCTGGATCCGGAAACCTCCTGGGAAATTATGAAGCTGTTAAACGAAATAAATCAGAGGGGTACAACAGTTATCATTGCAACTCATGAGAAAAGTATTGTAGATGCCATGAAAAAGAGGGTTATTGCTCTCGATAAAGGTATTTTAGTAAGGGATCAACAGAAAGGATTATACGGAGATGAAGATAAGAACTACCAAATATATAATTAAGGAAGGTATGCTTAATGCATACAGAAACAAACTTATGTCTCTGGCTTCATTAAGTATAGTTACTGCTTCTCTTGTCATTTTCGGAGTATTTTTTCTTTTTTCTATAAATTTGAATCATAATATTGCTGGGCTGAAGGAGCAGCCTGAGATAGAAGTATTCTGCCTGCCTGAGTTGGATGATACCCAGACAAAGCAGATTGAAGATGATATAAAGAATAATGCAGATATTCAATCATATACTGCAGTGACTAAAAAAGAAAATTTCGATAAAATGAAAAAAAGTATGCTTAACGGTAAAGAAAGCGTATTAACCGGCCTGGATGAGAGTTTCATGCCTGTTTCGTATATCGTCAAACTTAAGGACCCGCAAAAAAGTGAGAAAATTGTAAGTTATTATAAGGCTTTGAGCGGAGTGGAAAATGTAAAATATCCTCAGCAGGTGATTGAAATCATTACAAAACTTACTTACTGGGTACCTCTGATATGCGCTTTCCTTCTGATAATACTTCTAATCGTTTCGATGTTTATTATTTCTAATACTATAAAGCTAACGGTATTTGCCAGGAGAAGAGAGATAAACATCATGAAATATATAGGAGCGACTGACTGGTTTATACGCTGGCCTTTTATCATAGAAGGTGTTATAATAGGTTTAATAGGTGCATTATTTGCCTTTTTATTGACTAGCTATTTTTACAATGTTCTGGAAAATATGTTAAGCGACAATCTTTTTAAAATGGGTATCGACTTATTCAGAATGGTTAGTATAAAAGATGTTGCTCCTAACATAATCCTTATTTATTCTTTAATCGGAGCCTGCGTAGGTTCGATAGGAAGTTTCATATCAATTCGTAAATACTTGCATGTATGATGCTTTTTATATTATGTAAGGTTAACAATGTTATTTGTCGGAGGTTTAACTAATGAAAAAAGTAGTAGTATTCGGACTTGTTGTTACTATTACATTAGGCTGTGTGCTGCAGGTTCAGGCAGACAAGCTATCCCAGTACAAAAAACAGAGGAGTTCGGTAAACAATCAGCTTAATAAGATAACCAGCGATAAGAAGAAAGTAAAGCAGCAGATAGAGACTAAGAAGGACGAAAAAGAGTATCTTGAAAATGTACAGCAAAAGAAGGAAAAGGAATATGCCCAGTTGAAAAACGAGGAAAATGAACTGGAGCAGATAGCCAGACAACTGGAAGAGGAATTGAATGCAGCAGAGGAGGAATACGATAGCCAGAGGGAATTGCTTAAAACAAGGCTGAGAGTAATGTACGAGAATTCCAACGTATCCTACTGGCAGACGCTGATTGAATCAAAAAGCATTATAGACTTTTTTGAACGCTTGCAACTGATATCTTTAGTATCTAAAAATGATAAACGTCTCATGGAAGAACTAGATGTAGCCCGTCAGGATGTCGAACTGAAGAAACAGAAAAAGGAAGAAGCCAGGCTGGCAGTACTGGAGAAGGCTAGAAGTAAAGAAAAGGCTATAACAGATTTGAAGGTTTCCAGAGCTGATGTCGAGCAGGATTTAAAAAAATACGAAATTACACTGGAAGAGCTGGAAAAACAGGAAGATGAACTGAACAAACTGTCAAAACAGCTTAATTCCAAGATTCAGAGCCTTATGAGCAAGGGTAAGTATACCGGAGGAGTAATGAAATGGCCCTGCCCCAGCTCATCCAGGATTACATCTGAGTACGGAAACAGGTATCATCCGGTGCTGAAAAAGCGGAAATTACATACAGGAATTGATATAGGTGCTAAAAAGGGAAGTTCTATAGTAGCGGCAGCAAAAGGAAAGGTCATTAAGGCAGGATGGGAAACCGGATACGGTAATACAGTAGTAATTGACCATGGCGGAAATATAGCTACACTATACGCTCATTGCAGTAAGATACTTGTCAGTGTCGGTGATGAAGTGGAAACAGGACAAACTATTGCCAAGGTTGGTTCTACGGGTTGGTCAACTGGACCACATCTGCATTTTGAGGTTATAAAGAACGGCAGTTGCACAAATCCTGTGCCATTTTTAAAAGGAAAATAGTCAAACTATATATATGATTATTAAACCCGGATAAAATCCGGGTTTAATAATGTCTAAGCAAGCATAAAATATTATAAATTAAGAGATGTAAATAGTACTACTTTCTATTTCTTAATCCGAAATTTAGGGGGAGTGTTAATTTTGTATAAAAATAGAAGTAATCTTATTACTTTAATCACATTGGTGGTTGTGACTTCCATAGTTTCCTTCACAATATCCGCATTTGTCTTTATCGGATGGAATAAGCTGAATCCTGACAGTATATCTTTTGATACAAAGGTAGTCAGCAAGGAGAATATTACTAAATTCAATCAAGTCAGAGATATACTGAAGTCTCAATACTATAAGGGCGTAGATGAAAACATAATGCTTGAAGGGGCGATTGCGGGGATGGCAGAGTCTCTGGGTGACAGGTATACTGCATATTACCCTAAGGAAAAGTGGCAGGTTTTTGAGCAGGAGCTTGAAGGAAGTTTTGTTGGTATAGGTGTTACTGTAAAAATGGATAGTGATGGCCTTCTTACTATCATGGATATATATGAAGATTCTCCTGCACAAAAATCAGGTGTTTTGCCTGGGGATAAAGTTGTGAAGGTAGATGGCACTGATGTAACAAAAATGGAGGAAGATGCAATTATTAAGCTTATAAGAGGAAAAGAAGGCACAAAAGTGAAAATTACAATATTTAGAGAATCTGAAACGCGGTTTGTTGATATTGATATCACAAGACAGAAGATTAAAGAGGAGAATATTAAAAGTAAATTAATATCAAACAATATAGGTTACATCAAACTGGTGAAGTTTGACAGTGAGATTGCCAAATACTTTGAAAAAAGCCTTAATAAGCTGATAGATAAGGGAATAAAAGGATTAATCATAGATGTGAGGGATAACCCGGGTGGGTATTACAGGCAGGTTGTAGATGTGGCTGACTTGCTTTTGCCCAAATGTACCATTGTTTACACTGAAGATAAATATAGAAAGAAGGAGTTTGAATATTCAGACTCCAACCAAATAAAATTGCCAATAGTAGTCCTTGTGAACGGTAATAGTGCGAGCGCGTCGGAAATTCTTGCCGGTGCTATAAAAGATAATAAGAGAGGAATTCTTGTGGGAACAAAAACATACGGCAAGGGTTTGGTTCAGGCATCTTTTACACTGGATGACGGGTCTGGGATAAAACTAACGGTGCAAAGGTACTTTACACCCTCGGGGGTATGCATACAGGGAAAAGGAATAGAACCCAATGAAGTTATTAATCTCCCGGAGAAATATCAAAACATTCCTGTTTCGAGGATTCCTGCAGAAGAAGATACGCAGCTTCAGAAAGCTATAGAAATGATGCGGAACTAAGATAGTGTGACATGCTTGGTGAATTATTCATAAAATCTATCAAGCTGGCACATAAGGCCAAACTATATGTATAAAATCCGATATTCTCCATAAAATACCTGCTGAAGGGTTTGTGTGACAGACTAAAAATCGTAATAAGAACCCTTAAGAGCTAACTGGAGCTCGTAGGAGGTGTAGAGTTGGATAGGATGCAAAAAGAAGAGGATATGAAGTTGAAATACGAGATTGCAGTTGAGTTGGGCCTGTTTGAAAAGGTAAAGCGTGATGGGTGGAAAAGCTTGACTGCAAAGGAGACAGGTAGAATTGGCGGAATGATTTCAAAAAGGAAAAAAATGATGCAAGCAGAAAAAAGTCAGCAAATATGATTTGCTGACTTTTGTGTTATAATAAAATATATGCATTCAGGGGGTAATTATGTACACTAACTTTGCTTATATATATGATGAGATGATGTATGATGTTGATTATAAAAAATGGGCGGATTACATCGAAAAAATATTCAAGAGGTACAGACAAAAACCTTCATTGATTCTTGATTTAGGTTGTGGTACGGGAAGTTTTACTCTGGAGATGGCAAAAAGGGGCTATGAAATGATAGGTATAGATATTTCTCCGGACATGCTTTCATGTGCCCGTTCCAAAGCTGAGAATGCCGGTACGAATATACTTTACCTTAATCAGGACATGACGGAATTTGAGCTTTATGGAACGGTTGATGCAGTTGTATGCCTTATGGACAGTGTTAATTATGTCACAGTAAAAAAAGAATTGCAAAAGCTTTTTAAGCTGGTAAACAACTACCTGAATCCTGGAGGCCTTTTTATATTTGATATAAACACATGCTATAAATTTGACAAGGTACTGGATGGAAATGTGTTTTATGATGTAGGTGACGACATAACTTATATATGGGAAAACCGATTTGATAAAAGAAAAGGTATTTGCCAATTTGACCTGACATTTTTTGTGCGTGAAGGAATAAACTATAGGAAATATGAAGAAATACACCTTGAAAGGGCTTATACTCAAAAGGAGGTATCCCGTCTTATAGATAATTCCGGGATGGAATTGATTAATATTTATAACGAGATGGAGTTTAAACCTCCCTTTAATGAGAGCCTGAGAAATTTCTTTGTTTGCCGGGAAAGGGGAAAGACTAAATAAATAGTTATACTATTTACATACATATTGTTGGAAAAAGTGGAATTGAGGGGTACTAAATGGGTTTTTTTGAAGATGTATACGGAATGGTAAGGCAAATTCCCATGGGAAAGGTTGCTACTTATGGTCAGATTGCAAAAATGCTCGGCGAGCCGAGGAAATCAAAAATTGTTGGGTGGGCTCTACATGCGAATCCATATTATGGGGATGTCCCGTGCCATAGGGTTGTAAACAGAAATGGTGAGCTAAGTGGAGGATTTGCATTTGGAGGAAGTAAAGCTCAAAAGTTACTACTTGAAGAGGAAGGAATAATTTTTGATCAGGGAGAGATAATAAACTTACAGAAATATTTATGGAAACCTTAATATTGTGTATGTGTAGGGGTATGTCCAGGTGAAGAAATGAGCGGTTGTAGCGGGTAAATAACAGGATTTTGTTGACATAATGATGAAATTAATTCATTGACAAGCTGTTTAGACATGTGTTAAACTTTTAATTGTTTGATTGGTACGAATACTATACATACCAAATCATAGTAATTATTTCAGGAGGAGTGCAATAATGGAAAGAGGAAGAGTAAAATGGTTTAATGCTGAAAAGGGTTTTGGCTTTATTGAAAGAGACGGAGGAAACGATGTTTTCGTTCATTTTTCAGCAATAAACATGGATGGATTCAAGACATTGGAAGAAGGCGCTGAAGTTGAATTCGAAGTTGTTGAAGGAGCAAAAGGCCCTCAGGCAGCTAATGTTCAGAAGGCTATGTAATTAAAGTTAATTAGACTTTAACATAAATTCTAGTAGCCAGTAATTACCCCGGTATATAATATTATATACCGGGGTTTTCAATATGTTGCAGCTTCAGGCTATGTAAGAAAGGTGACAGGAGAATATTATGAGTGAAGAGTATACAAGTCTAAACAAAACCGAAGATTATATTATTGCTGCTACTGCTGCCGGAGGGACCGTAAGAGCTTTTGCGGCGACCACTACAAATATGGTTAGGGAAGCGAAAGCTACCCATGACCTTTCTATGGTATCTTCTGCTGCATTGGGCAGGACAATAACAGCGGCTGCCATAATGTCTAAGATGCTTAAAGGCGAAAAAGATACAGTTACAATACAAATTAAAGGTAATGGCCCTATCGGTGGGCTTGTTGTTGTTTCGGATTCAGCTGCCAATGTGCGGGGATATGTATACAATCCTCAGGTTGAGCTTCCGCTTAATGAAGCCGGTAAGCTGGACGTAGGCGGAGCAATAGGCAAAGAAGGCTATATGAATGTAATTAAGGATTTGGGGCTGAAGGAGCCATATATAGGGTATGTTGATCTGGTTACAGGGGAAATAGGGGATGATATTGCATACTATTTTGCGTTGTCAGAACAGGTGCCTTCTGTAGTTGCACTTGGCGTATTAGTGGACACCGATGGAGGTATAATTAATGCCGGAGGATATATTATCCAGCTTATGCCGGGAGCCGAGGATAGCCTGATTAATTATATAGAAAACACAATAAATGCTATCCCTACTGTATCACAGCTGCTAGCTTATGGGGAATCCCCGGAAAGCATTCTGGAAATAATATTCGGTGAAAAAGATCTCAGGATTAATAGTAAATCGCCTTGCCGCTACTTATGCAACTGTTCCAGGGACAGGATGGAAAGAAATCTTATCAGCGTGGGAAAGGATGAAATACGCAGTATCATAGAGGAGCAGCACGGCGCAGAACTCCATTGCCATTTTTGTAATAAAAAGTATCAATTCACTGAACAGGAACTAAAGGGACTTATTGGCGAATAATGGGCTGAGAGCATTAATTGAGTGGTGTTTGAAAAATTACTATAAGCAAGCATGAAATAGAATTAAGCAGATATAGAGAGTTTAATTTGTGTAATTTGAAATTAATAAGGTTTTTGATATTGACTTTGAATTATTATTTTTGTATACTATGTATTGTCGCTTGACGGCGACAGACATGTGGGCGCTTAGCTCAGCTGGGGGAGCACCTGCCTTACAAGCAGGGGGTCATAGGTTCGAGCCCTATAGTGCCCACCACATGTGGCCCGGTAGTTCAGTTGGTTAGAATGCCAGCCTGTCACGCTGGAGGTCGAGGGTTCGAGCCCCTTCCGGGTCGCCAACTTGCCCAGATAGCTCAGTCGGTAGAGCAGAGGACTGAAAATCCTCGTGTCGCTGGTTCGATTCCGGCTCTGGGCACCAAGATTTTTACTCAGGTAAAAATCTTATATATGCGGGTTTAACTCAGCGGTAGAGTGTCACCTTGCCAAGGTGAAAGTCGCGAGTTCAAATCTCGTAACCCGCTCCAAATAGAGACTAGTCACTAAAGAATATTTAGTTCCTAGTCTCAAATATTCGGCGCCATAGCCAAGTGGTAAGGCAGAGGTCTGCAAAACCTTTATCCCCCAGTTCAAATCTGGGTGGCGCCTCCAAACGTATGAAAGTGGCTTGAATCAAGACTTCTAAGGAAGTTGGAAATTCAAGTCACTTTTTGTTTTTCTGAGACCTTTGTGTTGTGTTTTAGGGGTAGACCTTTTCGTGGAGCAGGATAACGGTTCAAATACTAAGGGGGTCTACAAATGGCTAGAAAACGCATTTCTTTGGATGAAAAATTCAACTATTCAGAACCTTTTTGCTCTGAAAAAGAGGAAAATTCGGGCTTTAGTATGAAGGATTTTTTCTCGCAGCACGAGCAGTTTATGACTGTGAAAAAACTCGAAGGGCTTGCAAAAAAAACACTTCAAGACCATGTTGCTTTTATGAGGTATGTGCAGGAGTGGATGAAAACTGAGGTAAAGGACTACGAGGACCGTTTCGTCGAAAAGGGCTTATTTTTGGAGTATATCGCTTATATGTTCGGTAAGGAATATAAGCCCTGCACTATGAATTTGAGGCTGCGAACGCTTAAATGCTATTTGAGGTGGTTGTACTCTGAAAAGCTTATCAACGAGGATGTATCAGCAAAAATCAAGCTTGTGAAAGTTCCTAAAGACACAAAAGAGCCATTAACTCCAGCGGAGATTAAGAGGATATTTAAGGTGCTGGATTTGGCAGAGTATTCACATTACAGGGATTTTGTTATTATGCTTGTTATACTTGACTGTGGAGTCAGGATAAATGAACTGCTGAATGTCACTATTGATGATTACAACAATAAGGATAAGACCATTAAAATCGGCAGCGAGACTGCCAAGACCAGAGAAACAAGGATTTTACCCATCAGCCCCAAGACAGCCAAGCACCTTCAAAGACTGATTGATATTGCCAAGACTAACAATGAGGAATACATTTTTAATTCGACCTATGGAGGCAGAATTTACACTCTTAATGTGATAAAGAATTTTGAGAAATACGGCAAACAGGCTGGGATAACCAATAAACAGACTACGCCTCACCAGTACAGGAGGACATTCGCTGTAGAGTGCGTAAAGGCTGGAATGGATGTGTTTACACTACAGAAGATGTTGGGACACGCAAGCATTTCTACAACCCGTATTTATGTCAATCTTGATAATAGTCATTTGATTAACAGTCACAGCAAGATTAATGTGATATCCAAGTTCATATGAGCAGAAGCTTCCAGCCGATGGCAGTATAACACTGTTGCCGGTTGGACTTTTTATGTAGTAAACAGTAGATGATGACACTAACGGAGGAGGCGGTATAGAGGTTATGTTGCATTAGCATTTAAACGAAATGTACACCCAAAAAACTTTCAGCAATTAAATGATATTCATGAAGCCCAGCAATAATGCGGTATACAGGTGAACAGTCTAACACAAAATTTATATCTGTTAAGTAACGGGCTTCTAATCAGAGCAGCCAAACACAACATTATTTTAACTGCTCATTGACTTATTATGTTGCGATACAGGAAATTTGCCTTGACTTCTTCCCTTACCATTATCATTAATACTGTTCTAAATGCTGTATGAGGGATTGGCAGTATATACAGTAGTATATAATATACTCCCATGTGCTTACACTCTTATAATACTATTAAATTCTGATTGTTTGACACATCATGAGAATTTTTTTCACAATTAACCGCCTTTCCATACATTACTTATGTCACAAATAGCAAAGTATTAACTTATTTATTATGGGAGGCGATAGAAATGTTATTTATTACAGCACATGGAGCTATAACATATAGTTATCAGGAATGGGAAGCAGATTTATATAGAAGACTGTCTGGAAAGTATAAGACATCGAAGATAAAGTTTATTATTGAAGTTGAAGATTTATGGAAGGATGGGTACTTCGATAAGTTATATAAAAAGCTGGCAGGGATAATCCGAGGAAAGGCTAAAAAGCATGTTGGGCAGTGGGGGAATACCTATAAAATTGAGGTAGAAGAACTGGAAAGCCTATATTCTGAACGGCTGTGGCGGCTATTTGAAGATGATTATTACTGCACATCATCGAAACTTTCTTTCTATGAGAACTTTATTAATCATATTGAGAGTAATGTTCTTATGAACTATTTGAAGGGATTGAAGGCAAACAAAAGGTTTTTAGCTTATTCACAAAAAGAAGTTTGTTCATTTGAACAAGCAGTTGAAGATAGAAGCAGAGGGAACGCTTCAAATAAAGATAAGGCATTAGAGGTACCTGATGTTGCAGAGGAAGCACTGGCTAAAGTAATTATTGAAGAAATATATGATAAAATTGGCAGTGGTTACTTCACAGAAAGGGAAGAGGCTGTCTTGAAGGCGTTAAGGCTTAACCCAGAGGCTAATTATAGCGAAATAGCAAGGATAACTGGATTGTCACATGCTAAACAGGTTCAAAGGGTAATGGAGTATATCAGGCGTAAACTATTGCCGTAAACATGCCGCTGGGTAGAGCTGAAAGAGTTGGGAAAATCTAAAAATCAATACACCGGTTAGATAGACCTGTTCTTCTTATGGAACTATTTGCTGTACAACCCAATATCGTGTACTATCATTATAGAAAATTAATTGATAATTTGTTATTTTTGTTTTGCAGAATTCCTGAATTTTCTGCAATATTGAAAAAAATATCAAAAATGAAAAGATGATGTTTGCTATAATTCGTATAGAAGGAGCAAGTAAATGAATTACTATGAACGCGTTCAAAATGCACTTGATTTTATAGAAGATAATCTTACAGAGCCTATAGAGTTAGAGGAAATTGCTTTAAAAGCTGATATGTCATTAACAAACTTTTACAGATTGTTTTACTCTATTGCCGGGTATACAGTTAAGGACTATATCCGAAGGAGAAGGCTTTCTCATGCCTCGATGCTGTTAACTAATACAAATATGAGGATTTTAGATATTTCACTGGAATGTCAATTTGAAAGTCAGGAAGCGTTTACAAGGGCATTTAAACAGCAATTGGGGTGCACTCCGAAGGTGTGTAGGACAGGAATGAATTTATTCAGATTTGAAAGGATTGATATAATGGACACATATTTTGAAGTTCAAGATAAAGAACTCATTAAAAAGTACCCAGATATAAAGGTTTTCAAAAGGCTTGAACCAATAAAGGTTGCATATTACAAGGCATACAGCAGAACTCCAGAAAACGACGCTTTTGCTGTGTTGAGGGAATGGGCGGAAAGGAGTAAACTGCATGTAGGAGATACTAAATACCGCATATTTGGATTTGACTCTCCTGACTCGAAGCCAGGTGATGAAATTTATGGTTATGAAGTATGGATGACGATAGACAAAGACTATGCTGTTAATGATGACAAGGTTCAATCAAAGTTGTTTGAAGGTGGAATGTATGCCGTTACATCAACATTTATCAAAGACATTGTAACTACATGGGACAGGTTTAGAGAGTGGTTAAAGGTAAGCAAATATGGCTTGGGTAAACACCAGTATCTTGAGGAACACCTGCCATTTAGTGAATGGGATAGGGATAAATCCCAGGGTGAACACAAAGTTGACTTGTATATGCCAATAGCTGATAAGGAAGATAAGGTGCCGGAGCAGATACTGCCAGTACAGGTAGTGTATTGTCGGGTAAATGGAGTAGAGAAGAAGGCTCCATTTGAGGCGTGGGGGATAATTCTTGATTGGGCTAACAAAAGTGGCCTTTTTAAAGGTCAACAACATAGTTTTTTCACTTATCATAACTACAACATTGAGAAAGACAAAGATAAACAGTGGTATGAGGTTATGGTAACTTACGATAGAAATATTGAAAATACTGATGAAAAAATAAAACTGAAAGTGTTTGAGGGTGGCGACTATATTACAAGCAAAACTATAAGAAAAAACCTTCCGAAAGCATGGAAGGATATGCTGCGCTGGCAGGATATAACAAAAACTAAAGGTGGAAAACACCAATGGGTAGAAGAATGGATTGTTATTGATGGCTCAATCTCAATGGAAACGGATATGAAGATTTATCTACCTGTACAGAAATAACTTACCGTTTTACAAAGGAGGCTGGTAATATCTGCTGTAAGCTTGCTGTAACTTGACTGTCAGGGTTAGCAGTAGTAAACTGAAGGTAACCGTTACATTTCTGCAAGAGTAAACAGGCTCAAAGCCTTATAATAACTGGGTTGTGACAACTGGATTAACTGTAGGGAACTGCAAAACCTTTACTCCCCAGTTCAAATCTGGGTGGCGCCTCCAAATTATAACTCAAATTTTAATACAACAAGAAGTCCTTATATAAGGGCTTCTTGTTGTATTTAGGGCAAAAATTCAGTAAGAATTCGTTCTGTTATATCCAAATATGATGTTAATAAGTGAGAAAAACGAGCATGTTTTTAGGATTTTTGGCATAAGGGTATGCGTACTATTCGGTGATTATGACATATAAATCTGATTTTTTGATGTGGTAGAATTATGAAAACTCTAGATGTATAATGTTGGTACATGGTATTTTTCGTCCATGTACAATTTTTCTTATGGAGGCTATTTAAATTGGTACTTTTAGGGGATTCAATATGATTGTAAAAGGTTTCAGATTTGGAATGTTACTTCAGCTTGCGGTTGGACCGGTATGTGTTTTTATTTTTAATCTTGCAAGCAACAGAGGTTTTACAGAAGGCATTTTTGCTGTCATAGGAGTTACATTAATTGATGCATTATATATTCTTCTAGCTACTGTTGGCATTTCAAAGCTTGTCGATTTGAAAAGACATGAACGGTTATTTACTATAATAGGAGCATCCGTAATATTACTTTTTAGTCTAAATATCATTTTGGGAGCTGCATGTAGCATAGACATATTCCCCCAATTATCGGGTATCGCTGGCAACGTAAATGCTTTAAGCGGATTCTGGCAAGCGGTTATTCTTACAGTTTCAAATCCCATTACGATATTGTTTTGGTCTGGAGTCTTTTCTGTAAAGATAATAGAACATAAAATGGGTAAAACAGATGTACTTTTTTTCGGCATTGGAGCTGCACTATCAACGTTTGTATTTTTGAGTTTAATTGTCTGTTTAGGAATGCTGTTTCATAGTTTTTTATCTGAGACATTCACAAAATTGCTGAATATTATCATTGCAATAATTCTTATACACTTTTCGGTAACAAACCTTGTGAAAAAAAGAAAAAGGAGTGATATTTCATTATGAATATATATTATGATGAAGTCTTAAAGGGCAAGGTAGCGGTTATTACCGGAGCAGGGCGAGGCATAGGAAAAGCAATTGCAATAGCTTATGCAAATGCAGGTGCGGATGTTGTCTGTGCAGCTAGGACAGAAGCTGAAATCGAGCAAACTGTAAATGAAATATCAGCGAAGGGCGGAAAGGCGATAGCAATAAAAACAGATGTTACTTGTATTGAATCAGTTAATAGTATGTTTGAAAAAGCTGTACAGAATTTTGGAGGTATTGATATCCTGGTTATAAATGCAGGCGCAAACTATGACCGGGAAACAGTAGAAAACAGTAAATTTGAAAACTGGAAGAGAACGCTTGATGTTAATCTGTACAGAGCCTACTACTGCGCTCATGCAGCTATTCCATATCTAAAGCAGAGGGGTGCGGGTAAGATAATCACTGTAGGTTCAGGCCTTGGACACCGTGGATATGCAGGTGGTGCAGCATATTCCTGTTCAAAAGCCGGCTTATGGATGCTGACACGCATATTGGCTCAAGAACTTTTGCAGTACAAAATCAGTGTAAATGAATTAATTCCAGGGCCTGTACAAACATCGATTGATGATAATGCTAAAACCAGTAGTAATAAAGTTCAGGCAATGGAAAGCGAGTGGCAAAAGCAGCCTGAAGATGTTATCCCACTTGCGTTATTTCTGGCAGGCCAGCCTGATATTGGGCCAACAGCTCAAAGCTTCAGCTTAATGCGTAGAGATAATTAGCTTTTGTTTTACGTACTGCTGGCAAGTAATGCTTAGTAAATTTTACCGGTCAGGTTTTATTTGTAATGCACTCTTTTACAGCAACTGGATACGAGTACGCTGATGCCCCTGAACTCGAGGTATATCCACCGGAGAATGAAGATTCAGAAGGCTACCGTTGCGAAGTATGGGTATTTATTCTAAATATTAACCAATGAAATAAATTATGGGATCCTTCTGAAGCCCAGGATGTTGCTCCTATATCGCAGCTCAGGCACTAAATTCCCACTCCCATTAAATATCATATGGCTATACCAAATACGGTAAGGCTTATCCGATTGATTAAGTATGCAGTGCCGGTTCAGGTCTTTATCCTGCCAATACAAATATCTGCCGTTGTGTACATCTCTTTTCCCGTCATCCCTTATGTAACAAAAAGCAATGGATTGGGTAGGGAGTATTTTATCAACATCATTTTTATGGATGGTATAGTATGAAGAGCCCGGCCGGAAATCTTTACAATAACCGCTGATATCCTTATACCTGATAGGATTCTCGAAATCCCTATAACGATAATTGAAGCCCGGAACCAGCTGGACCTCCCTCACATTGAATACTCCGATTTCACTAAAATTCGGATTTCCACTCGTACAATGTCCTGCGTGGTTAAAAACTACTACTTCCACACTATTAATAGCATTCGTATTAAAGGTATCGACCTTAGCCCCATTCACTATTGCATACGTAAATTTTCCATTATGGATGCAATACCGCCCGCTTTTATCCGAATGTGAACAATACTCTTCATTATTTGCACGTGTAAATTTGATTCCAATACAGGAACCTTTCACAATAATTGCCATTTAAGTTCACCTCTATACTATATTATGAAAACTCTATTTATAGTGTTACTCCATCGCTTCAAATCAACAGCCTCCATTATCAACAAATATAGTTATGTTAATGAAGGTAAAAGAATTTATCAAAACACTGGTGACATTTTATGTCTACTCAGCATATCTGTATAGTAATAAGTATACGAGGTGGAATTATGAGATTATATGAAGAGTCACTACAGTTGCTTAACAGGAGAAAAGGTCAATTAAGCCCAATTGACTATAATATTGTATATTTAGGGGACAGCTGGGTAGAAAAAATCAATGTTCCCCACTATAGCTATACCAGTAATGAAATTTTTGCAGCTGCTCTTAACGAAGCAAAAAAATTTAACCCGCTGTTCATCATGCACGGAGGTGACATCGTTTTTACAGGAAGTAGAGAACTCCTCGAAAATTTCATTGTAGTAAAGAATGAACTTGTACCTGATATCCCCTTATTTGTCACCATAGGAAACCATGAGCTGGAGCCTACACCAAGTGGTCCCTGGTCTCCGGAAAATTTCCTGTCCATCATTGGACCTCTACACTTCCTTCTGAATGTGCCCGAATATCAGTTGACTATGATCGCTCTAAACACTTTATATCACTTTGTTTATAATGAATATGGGCTGACGGCGGAAGAACTAAAATTTCTCCGGCAAAGTCTGCAGCAAAGTCTGCATAATACTTTTGTCGCTACCCATGTTCCGCCTCAAAGCAGCGAGTGGTCAACTAATAGTGGTACTTTCACTATAAACAGGGAGCCCTTCCTCCACGAAATAAAGGATAAGGCTTCTATTGCATTTGTGAGTCATGTGCATGCCTACGACACTGCTGAAATCGAGGATACTCGTTTTGTTTTGTCAGGCTGTGCTGGAGCACCTCCAAACGTAAATCAAGTAAACCATATTGTTGTAGTCAATGTAAGAAATGAAGGCGGTAGAAGCCGTATCCGCTTTAAGAAGGTACCCGTAGGTTGGACCTGATAAATTTTATTGCTACGAATCTTAACCACCCGTAAAGGGTGGTTTACTATAACAATATAAGGGGATAGAGGTGAAACCGCTATTTCCAGACAGATACCAGGTAGAGGGCTGAAAATGTTCTCTATTTTTTTCTGTGGCTTATAGGACTAAGAAGTCTTACTGTATAGAAGATAGAAGTAGTAGCGGAGCCGGATAAATAGACCTTTATACTGCAATGCAGATTTTGTCATGCGTTTTAAAGGTATATTGCTCAAGACCAATCATATACTATTCAGTGCTGTGGAAATTTGGTATGCTATGGTAATAAAGGTTGTCTAATTTTGTTATATATAGAAGATCTTTTTGAAAGGGGTCATGTATGAGCAATAACAGTTTTAAAATACCTAAATTAAATATGATGGCAGTTGTAAATGAAGCAATTAGGCTATACAAAGAAAATCTCTGGTTCTTTATAAAAATATCATTTATTGCATTTCTCATTAACTTGTTGAGTAATGCGCTTATCGTTTTTCAGTACCTACTCAAAGAGACTACAATGGTTTTAGTGTACAAACTTTTCTTGTTTGTTATGATGTTTCCATTTTTATATTTTAGTATTAAGTTTTCGATAGCCACTTATGTTTGTATAGCGGCAAGGTATAAGGAAAAAGACATCAGCATAAAAGGTGCGCTAAATGTGGCTTCAGAAAGATTCTGGAAATATGTTGGAGTAAATATCCAGTTCTTTCTTGTTCTATTAGTACCTTTTGCCGGAGTTATTGTCCCGTTTTTTCTTGTGAATGGAATTATACTTAAGTGGACGATTATTGCGATATTTGCTACCCCATTAATTTATTTGGTGACAGTATATGGATTTGCACCGCTTATGACAGTTTTGGATAAGGAAAAGAAGCAATATTTTAGTACAAGTAAGAAATTGGTCGAGGGTGATATCTGGAAAACGATTATATTAATATTAGTTGTAACTGGGGTTTTCTATATCCCATATTACATGTATATCTATGTGTTTAACGACTATAAAGCGATTCTACCAGTAAACAAGTATGTAATTTCAACAATAAAACAAATGCTGTTTGTATTTATTACCCCATTTACTAATTCAGTTTATGTGACACTTTTTTATAAGCTAAAAGAGAATAAAAGAATAGGATAACAGAATGATTTAGTCATACTTCTTTTTTATTTACAGAATATTGGAGTATTGTGGTATAATGGTATGATTGATTAACATTGTTGAATACTGCCAGGCTGCATTTATCAATGGGAGTGAAGTTGAGTGAAATTAAAATCGAAAATAAGGATTATTGCGATCCTTGGGATAGCTATGCTGATAGTGTCAGTTGGTGCTTTCTTTGCTTATAGATACATACCAATACTTTTAGCAGATAAAACATGGATTAAGGATTTAGGATATAATGAAAATGAAGTTCACAATCTAACATTCAATTGCTACGGTGATAGAAGTTGCCCTGAAATACCTGTTAAAGTTGGAAATAAGGAATACAAATTAGGGTTTGATACAGGATGTGGTGGCGGAATATTTTTTGCTAATGCTGTTAAGGATAAAATTGACTATGTCTTATTGGGTAAAACAGAGGAACTTAACAGAGATGACTCACATCGTGGCTGGTCAGAAAGTGTGAAGGTTAATGAAATTGATGTATTTGGAAGTTCATATAAAAATATACAAACCACTATCTCCGATTGGTCTATGTACTCATCAAAAAAGTTTAATGGAACGATAGGCTTGGCTTATACCTTTCTTTGAAGCAGAATATAATAATAAGTCTGTAGCAGTTCCCATTATGGTATCCTTTTTTCGGTACTATATGCAGTTTTCTGTATTTTTTTCGTCTTAACTTCAGCCAGAATCCATATGAGCAATGGAAAGATTACTTGAAACGGGAAAGCATAGTAAGCATAAACCTTAAAAGCCCAATACCGCATTTCCATGATATTTTCATAAACTATATAAGAAAAGAAAATCATTAGTAGCCCTGTTTGTATTACGATTGACGTGTAGTCATGTAAGTTGAATATTTTACTTACACCTTTACTCGCCACAAATAAGCATATACTGCTCTTAATAAGTGCACAGACAACAAATACAAAAGCAACAGCAATTTCAATTCTCTGCAAAAAATCGCCGATAGATATCCGGCTTACAGCCACATGGGAAGGAAAGTATAATCTTCCAAGCAGATCCCCTAATATTACTATATTTCTTACTGTAAGCATAACTATAACTGTTCCTGCAAAAAGTATTCCTGCGAAGTATACCTTGTATGGAGACTTTTTTGTTTTTAAGGTAAACAAGACACCTATAAAAAGTATTGTTTCTGCAAATGGAAATGAAAAAGCAGAGAAACCGCCTTTTATTATAGGTGAAAAACCTCCGCCCAAAATCGGTTTGATATAACTTATATTAAATTGAGGTATTGCTAATATATTGACTACTAGTATAATAAATATGACAATGGGGAGAAAGTACGCACTTAATCTTCCCATTACTTCAACTCCTGATTTCACAGCAGCTATACATACCAGACCCAAGAATAGCATGGGAACAAGCATTGGTGTTTCGGGCATTGCGACAGTATTTATAAACTCTCCAAAGTTGCGGATAACCAATGCGCCCAGGTGAAATGCATACCAGGCATACAGAATTGAAACAATCTTACCACCAACCTTTCCTAATACAATATTTAAAATATCAAATAAATCTTTTCCTTGGAAGAGGGATGATATTCTTGAATATATGAGTATTAGTGGGAGCGCTATAATAATACCTGCAATTCCGGCAATCCAGGCATCATTTTTAGCATCCCCACCTATACCTAAAATCAGTGTACTTCCCATGGTGAAAATGGTAATAAGACAAATGCCTTCTTTGTCAGTAATTTGTTCCTTGCGCATCGAATACCTACTTTCCAAATAATGAAGTGACCGCTCTACTTATTGGTACTGCTGGGCTAGGCACAGGTATATTTAAGGATAGTAGGGCTGCAATTGTAAACGAAAAAACGTATAATGCAGCATTGACCCAGAAGTCAACCCACTTTTTCTGCTTGTATAAGGGTACAAACTCATAAACGGCTAGTAAAGCATAACCTATAAATATTAATATAATCATATGTTAATCACCTATCTCCAATGGTTTTGAGAGCATTGCACTGTTCTTTATATGTACTTTTGCCTCTACATTGACTTTTAAAGTTTTAAACACATCTCCCCAATTATCGGAAACAGTATTCCATGCCTTAGGTTTCTCTTCACGCAATTTGGCTCCAAAGCCGAATATATCTACACCATATTCTTCCTGAACTTTTCTTATAATATTCTCAAGCCTATATTTAAGCGATTTTTCTGCTGATTCTTCCAACCTTTTTCTTCCTGTATCTTCAATAACATTTGCAACACCTCCTATTTCGTCAATAGCAACATTTGTTTCTATCTTTACGTTAAATTCAATATTTCCATTATTGACAACAGGTTTAATCTTTGTCTTGCTATTGAATATTTCAAGCGATACTTGTGAAATACCTTCTTTATTGTTTTCCTCTGCAACCAGTATTCCACCCTTTATCTGGTTTTGAATAAACAACATATCCTTTGTCTGTTCTCCATCGATAAAACCCAAAAGGCTATCATCTTTGAAAACAGCTGTTCCCATAATATGGGGAAGCTTTTGGTTGTTTTCTGGCCTTAAATCAATCGCTGTTGCAATCGAACCAACACCTTTGGATACTAATATATTAGTAAACTTCCAGATTTCAATATGCGGAGCGTTTGAGAGGCTTCGTTGGTTTGTAATTATTTCATCCAGAACAAAGGATGTGACTTCTTCTGTTGGAGATTTTGCTGCTAAAATTTCCTTAGCACTCTCGCCTTTGGATACTAGTATATGAATATCTGCACGTGTTTCAGCATCTCTGTTGAACCAATCAAGTACTTGGACAACTCCCTCCTCTGCTATCTCTCGGCTTATAATAACGACCTTTGCATGACTCCAGTAGATCCTTCTGCCTATTAAGGAGATGCTATGTCTTACAGCGTCAAAAATAGTTTTTCCTTCGATGGTAATTGTCTGTGACTTTGTTTGAGATTCTTTGCCTGTAGTTATTTCGACAATCTCTACTGTAATGCTATATTTTTCATGTATACCTTTATCTATTGCAACACCTGCAACTACTGCCATTTGGTCTAATTCCCTGTAATTCCAGCACCCTGTAACAAGTGCTGAAACAAATAACAGTAGGAGAGAAAGAAGGAGCATTTTAAAAGTTCGCATAAACATTATTTCCCCCGGGTCTTTCTGTTTGATTGTCTTACCAGATTCCTTGCCCCTATGATCTTAGGTCTTAATGTCATAGTCCACCAAGGAGCTCGTATCCAAATATCCTGACCGCTATGGTTTTTAATAGAAGTAATACTTAACATGTAAGGAACCCCAAAAGATCTAATACTGACCAGGTGAATAACCAGTGCTATAAAACCGAATATAAGCCCGTAGATGCCTAAAATAGATGCCAAAACTAAAAATATAAACCTTATTATAATAACTGAACCTATCAGATTTTTATTAATCAATGTTAGAATGCCTGATATAGAAGTAATTATTACAACAGGGGCACTTACCAGTCTTGCTTCAACTGCAGCTTGGCCTAATACCAGCGTACCTACTATGTTTATTGCCTGTCCTATAGGAGAGGGCATCCTTGTACCTGCCTCCCTTAACACATCAAATACAAGAAGCATAATGAACATAGACAATGCTGTTGGGAAAGGAACACCTTGGCGTGAAGCGGCTATGCTCAAAAGCAAGTGGGTGGGTAACATTTCCTGATGGAAAGTTACGATAGCAAGGTATGCAGATGGGATAATTAAAGACAATATAGCGCTGGAGGTTCTGAAAAGCCTGTTAATTGAGGAAAAAATAAAGTTATTATAGTAATCTTCATTGGATTGTGTGGTCTCCGCTAATATATACGGAACTGTCAGGACAAAAGGACTCCCATCAACAAACAGGGCAATTCTTCCTTCGAGAAGCTTTGCTGCAATAACATCCGGCCTTTCACTGGCACCTACAGTATCAAATGGTGAAAATGGCTCATCTCTGATAAGCTCCTGAATATACCCTGAATCAAGGACAGCATCAATTTCTATTTTTTTAAGGCGATTTTCCAGTTCATTCAATATACTTTCGTGTGCCAATCCTTCTATAAAACAAATACATATTTTTGTTCGCGTTCTTTCTCCGATTTCACTAAACTTAAATTTCAAGTCAGGATTATTAATTTTTCGTCTGACTAATGACAGGTTAGTGGTTATGGATTCTGTAAATCCTTCTCTTGGGCCACGAACAACCTTTGCTGACTCTGGCTCGCTAATGGACCTTGTTTGCCAGCCTTTTAAACTAATAATGAGAGCTCTTTCATAACCTTCCAGTAAGAATATTGTTTCCCCATTAATTATAGAATTTACAATTTTGCTTATGTCTTCTGATGTCTTAATATTGTTAGCTGCAAGTACCTTATACTGTAATTCCTCTAAGAGATTGTTTCTGGTGATTCCTTCACATAAGTTATTGCCTAAAATTGGCTGGATAATATTTTCATTGAGTAGTTCAGTATTAACCATTCCATCAAAGTATAGGATGCAGCAGTTTGCATCAGACAAATATTTGTTCTGAAATCTTCTCGTAATTAACATCTCATCGCCTGAGAACATATTCTCAAGCAATGAGATATTTTCTTCGATTGACTTTGCTAATGATTTCTTAGCGAATATTTTACTGTGGGGGCTCATTTCCAGCTTTTTGTTAGCATTAGTAAGTTTTTTTCTGAACACGTTCTATCATCCTCAGTCGTTGTTTGTCATTTAAGTAAATAATATATGTATTATTTTTTGCCGAAGAAGTTGATTTGTTTTTTCTTATAAATAATGTGTAATCACCTAATTAATAGTATTGCCAAAACTCAATGTAGTTAAAACCTTCAGCAAGTTCAATTATCTCATATAATAAAAAGGACTTTATGGTGAAATTTGTTATTATAGATCAGAGTTGGTAAATCGGTTGACATATAAAGTATATTTTGGTAAAATGCTGACATATAATGCAGAGTTTTGCTGTAATAGCTTGCATCTATTCGAAATGTTTATTACTATTCATAATGCTTAATGTTGTATCCTAATTATGTTGGAGTCACTTAGCTGTAAAGAATTTCAAACAATTAGTATTTGGCATAATCTTGCAAAATGATTCACTGGATGGAAAATTATTTCTAATACGCAGTCAATATTCCAAAATTAATAAATGTAACAATAAAACAGATTAGCACTTAAAGCATGACAGGCACTTGTTGGTTGTTAATCGTTGGAGGGGCACGTTAACCGCTGATGAGGAATATACAGTAAATGTTATGGTTGCTTATCGATTGAGGTAAGTGAAAGGGCGAAGCTATGTAAAATGTTATGATTAAATTGTGAGGTATTAGAGATGTATTGGTATATACTCCATGTGCAAACAGGAAGGGAATATAATGTGGAGGAGTTGTTAAGGAAGCGACTGGATTCTAATATTTTTATGCCGTTTATACCATTACAAGAGAGCCTTTTCAAGATAGCCGGTACAGTAAAGAAAGAACTAAAACCATTATTTCCGGGGTATGTGTTTGTTGAATCTGAGTTATCCGAACAAGAATTTATGAAAAGGACAAGCAACTTAATTTATGCTACGCATATCATAATCAGGCTATTGAGGTATTCAGATACGGAAATTGCGTTGAGGGAATGTGAAAGGCAGATGCTACTATGCTTGAGCAATGACAAATATTGTATTGAACCATCGAGTGGTATTATAAAAGGCGATAAAATATATATAACTGATGGACCGCTCAGAGGGTGGGAGAGTATTGTTAAAAAAGTAAACAGGCATAAAAGACAGGCTAGCATTGAGATAGAATTTATGGGGAGTCTCCGGTTGGTTAGTGTATCGTTGGAGATTATGGATAAGGTGTAAAATGGGTATAAGTTCTGTTGTTAGTGTAAAAAGAGATTAACAATAATAAATTATCTATGATATATAATCCAACGCCAAGGGAACTGTGTATTGATGGGTGAATTAAAGCTTCAGTACGATGAAATATTGAGTATATGTTATTCATATACTGATTTTTTTTGTTTAGAGCAAGCAAAAAAGTTATAGAGTATTATTGAACATAATATAAATTTTATTATTTGTATGGGGGTTTATATGTTAAATGTATTATTCAATTATGCTAACGGCTATATCGCTGTTCCGGTGATACTAGCTTGTAAGACCCACGGCCTTTTTAAGAAATTGGATCTGGAAAAACCTGTTTTATTCACTGATCTTGTCAAGGAACTGCAGGCTAATAGCGGCTACCTACGTGTAGCGTTACATATATTGGAGTCCTTAAACTGGATACTAAGAAATGACAATGATGAATACTTGCTGACCCCCGAAGCCTATATTCACCTGGAAATTCCCGAAACTATTATAGAATTAATGTCTTTTCCAATGAAAGATTATCTCAATAAAAACCAGAAGAAATACAGGCTCAGAAAATGGATTGAATTGTCTAGCCGTGGCTGGGATACTGACAACCCAATGCTGGCAAATTTTCTTGACGGTATGCTGGTTATTCCGCTGCTGTCTGCCCTAAAAGATAATAATCTGTTAAACAGCCCGGAAAATCAGAAAATACTATTGTCTTCAGAACTAAATCCTGTTGCCCGTAAGGAGATTATTGAGTTATTTATAAATAAAGGCTGGATTTCTCAAAAAGATGGCTCTATCTGTTATACAGATGAGGGCTGTTTTATTATGGACAGAATTTTTATCACAGCCATAGAGGCTTCATACAAACCGGTGCTGAATAATATATCGAAAATCATCTTTGGAGATTGTAAAGGCGTTATTGAACAGGACCTGTCCAAAAACGGAATGCATGCAGGCTATACCTTAAATATAATAAGAAGCGCATTTCAAGATGAAAAGTACTTTTCCGATCTGGAGGAAATCATCCTATCGATATTTAACCGCAAACCCTTCACAGAACAGCCGAAATATGTAGTGGATATGGGCTGCGGGGATGGAAGGCTGCTCAAAAAAATATATGAGGTTATTAAGAATAAATCCTTACGTGGTAAAGTCCTCCATGAACACCCTGTCAAACTCATAGGAATAGATATTAACGAAAAGGCCTTGGAAGAAACGGTCCACACCCTGAAAGATATTGACCATATTGTGTTAAAAGGAGATATCGGTGAGCCTGAAAAGGTGATAGTTGATTTGAAAAATATTGGCGCCCAGGATGCGGAAAGTATCTTGTATGTAAGGTCTTTCTTGGCTCATGACCGCCGGTATATACCGCCCTCAGATGATCTGGAAGCTATTGCCCGCTCAAATACCTTCTCAAAAGCTGTGCATGTGGATGAGGATGGTAATGAGATACCTTCCTCCTTTGTGGTACAAAGCCTTGTAGAAAGTTTTAAACAGTGGGTGAAGGTTACTGGCAGGCATGGCCTTTTAATTCTGGAAGAACATTGTTTGGAACCTAAAATATTGAGGCAGTTTGTAGATAGGTGCGAAAGCTTGCACTTTGATGCTTTACACAGGCTTTCAAGGCAGCCGCTGGTAGAAGCCGAGCAATTCTTAATGGCAGCAGCAGAAGCAGGTTTATTTCCCAACCAGGATTTTTTTAGGAAGTACCCCAGGGACTTGTCCTTTAGCCGGTTTACGCTTAACCATTTTGAGTGCAGGGAGTATAGCATACGGTATATGCAGGAAAGAGATTTGCCAGCCCTGGAAGAGCTGGAAAAACAGTGCTGGGAGCCAGACATGCAGGTGAGTATTTCAGGTTTGAAAAAACGTTGGCAGATATATCCTCAGGGACAACTGGTGCTCGAAATGAATAATAAGGTGGTAGGCGTTATTTATTCACGGCGCATTACCAGTTTAGAGACTTTAAGAAATACTTCTTTTGAAGACGGAGACAAACTTCACAGGAAGGATGGGGCTACTGTTCAATTGCTGGCTGTAAACATTCTGCCTGAGTTGCAGCATCAGAATTTGGGCGACCAGCTGCTGGAATTCATGCTGCAGCGGTGCAGCTTTATTAACGGGATTCATTCAGTGGTAGCCGTCACGAGATGTAAAGATTATTACCGTCACAGCAACCTCACCATACAGGAGTATATCAGCCTCAGAAACGGGCAGGGAAGATTGTCTGATACCATACTGCGGTTTCATGAATTACATGGCGCACAGGTTAGAGGGCTGCTACCCAATTACCGTATCCAGGATACAAAAAACCAGGGCTGTGGCGTACTGGTAGAATATTACATACTAAACAGGCGGCGCAATGAAATTCAAGTCGAGGGCGGATATCAGGAAAAAGGTGTCGGAGTATCGGCCGGCGATAAGACCAAGATTTTGAAAGATTTCGTGGTAAAATCCATAAATGCCGTTCTGGGCAAGACAAAAGAAGAGGAATTTGCCTTAGATCGCCCGTTAATGGAAATGGGACTGGATTCGACAGATTTACTGGAGTTGAATGAACAGATCAGCTCAAAGTACCAAATCCATCTCGAACCGGCCTTTTTCTTCAAGTATCGTACAGCTGAGAGTATCATTGCTTATCTGCTGGAAAGAGTTTATCCGGAAGAAGTGGAAGAGGTAACGGAAAACAGGGAAATTACCATTGCTGGACTGGATAAACAAAAAGGTCGCTGTGAAACGAAGGAAGCTGATAATTTTATGGCAAATCCAGCTCCCTCGAAGAAAGACATTGCCATCATCGGGATTGCCTGCCGGCTTCCGGGAGGAGTCAGAAATAAAGAACAGCTGTGGGAACTACTGGCAGAAGGGCGTGATGCCATTGGCAACCTGCCGGAACAAAGGCTTAACTGGCCTGACAATATTGATATCCACAGTAGTCACAAAGGCATAAACAGGGTAGGGCTCTTAAATGAAATCACCGGTTTTGATTCGGCTTTTTTCCGTATTTCTCCTAAAGATGCTGAGTTAATGGACCCACAACAACGGATATTGCTGGAGTTAAGCTGGGAATGCCTGGAGACAGCCGGATACCCGGCCAAGGCTTTATTTGGCAGCAAGACAGGCGTCTTTATTGGTGCCAGCGGTTCTGATTACAATAACAGGCTAATAGAGAGGGGTACGCAAGAGATAGAAGCCCATTACGGCGTAGGAATTTCAATGTCTATCCTGGCAAACCGGATTTCATATTTTTATGATTTCAACGGTCCAAGCCTTCAAATTGACACTGCCTGCTCAAGTTCTTTAGTAGCCGTTCACGAAGCGGTAAAATCACTGCAGGCCGGTGAGTGTGGACAGGCTTTGGTAAGCGGTATCAATATCATATGCCATCCGGCAAACAGCATTGCATACTATAAAGCTGGGATGCTGTCCAAAGACGGGCGCTGCAAAACCTTTGACAAAGAGGCAAACGGTTATGTACGGGGTGAGGGTGCGGTAATGCTGCTGCTGAAACCATTGGAGCAGGCACTTTCAGACCAGGATTCTGTATTTGCCGTGATTAAAGGCTCGGCTGTCAACCATGGCGGGCAGGCAAGCGGACTTACTGTGCCCAATCCTGACAAACAAGCGGATTTACTGATTGAAGCGTATAAAACTACCGGTATCGAACCTGAGACTGTAGGATATATCGAAGCCCATGGGACAGGCACCCCATTAGGAGATCCGATAGAGATAAATGGGTTAAAGGGTGCTTTTTCGAAGCTTTCAAAAGCAAAAGCCGGAATACCGGAGCCATACTGTGGCCTGGGCTCCATCAAGACAAATATTGGACATCTGGAAGCTGCCGCAGGCATAGCCGGCCTTTTAAAAGTAGTATTAAGCATGCAGTATAAAATGATACCTGCTTCCCTGAATTTCAATGAAATAAATCCGCATATCAGTCTGGACAAAACACCTTTTTATATCATAAATAAAAACCAGCCCTGGCAGATGCCGGATAACCATTCATTGAGAAGAGCGGGAGTGAGCAGCTTTGGATCGGGAGGCACAAATGCCCACGTTGTCCTTGAGGAAGCGCCTGTTATAAGAAGGCAGCCCAGTAAGAGCTTACCGGGCTATATAATCTGTTTATCCGCCAAAACAGAGGAAGCATTGCGGCAAAAAGAGCGGGATCTGGCTCTTTGGCTGGAAAAGGAAGGACAGCAATACGAACTTGCGGATATCAGCGCTGCTTTGCTTTTTGGCAGGGAACATTTCAATATAAGAGCCGCCTATGTAGCAGGCGGTATTGGGGAAATCCGGGAAAAGCTAAAAGAAGTACTGGAAAAAGGTGATGCAGAAGGATATTTCAGAGACGTCAATCCCAAAAAGAAAAAGCAGCCTCAGCCTGTTTATGAGGAGTTAGGGCGGACAATTTCCCAAGAGCTGCTGCTTGGAAGGGAAATGTGCAGGCAGGAGTATGAGGGTAAGCTCATAGTGTTGGCAGAATTGTATGTGAAGGGCTATAATCCCGATTGGCAAGCTATATCCACTGAATACAAAACGCTCCGCATCAGTTTGCCGACCTATCCCTTTGAAAGGGGATACTATTGGATACCACAGGCTGAAATGATAAATGAGCCCTCTGATAAAGCAGGCCGGAAGAAGGATTCAGCTCCAGAAACACAAGAACTTCATAAGCTGATGACCTTTGAAGAATTTTGGCAGGAAAAAGCCTTACCGGAAATATCCCCGGTAGATTTCAAAACACTGGTCTGCTTCCTATCAAGACCGGAGAACCAGCAAACGGTCGAGAAAACTATGCAAAAGCTTAGTCCCAAGACTAAAGTGATCTTTATTGCACAGGACGGAACTTTTGCCGGGCAGGATAAGCAAAGGTACAGCGTTGACAAAACCGGAATCGGCGGATATACGGAAGCTTTCCGGAGTATTGTGGAAGGGTCCGGCACTGCGGATGCTGTGCTCTATCTCTGGCCTCTTGAAGACCGGAATTGTATTTCGGATTATTACATAATTGTCTATATTCTGCAAGCGCTATCCAGGGCGAAATTGAAAACGCAACGGTTAATATTGGCGGGCCAGTTTGGGAATGCTCTGGAACGTTGTTACCTGGAATCCTGGATTGGCTTTGAACGGTCTTTGCGACTGGTTTTGCCGGATACTCAAATAGCAGTGGTCTATGGTGAAAACAGCGGCCAGAACACCGAAAGCGTCATTCAGGATTGGTTGCCGAGGCTTTTGAGCGAACTCGGGTCTCAGAAAATGCAGAGTAGCTGTTATCAAGCCGGAAAACGGCATATTTGCCAGATCAAACCTACAACGCTTGAACCAGGTGACAGCCTGGTGAAGCCGGGAGGCACCTATCTGATTACCGGAGGGTGCGGCAGACTTGGATTCCTGGCAGCGGAGCATCTTGCCAAAACCTGCACTGTAAAGCTGATTTTGATCGGACGTTCTTTAAACGACGCTGATAAGCAAGCTAAACTCAAAGACCTCGAAGCCTACGGGAGCCAGGCCATATATTTGCAAGCCGATGTAAGCGATCCCGACCGGATGAAAGAAGGATTGAGTCGCGCAAGGGAACGTTTCGGAGAGATCAATGGAGTTATTCATGCAGCGGGCATAGAGGGTAGGAAGAGCATCCTTGATACAGAGTACCGGAGTTTCCAGCAGGTGCTTGAACCAAAGATTAAAGGAACCTTGGTGCTTGATGAGATATTACGGGAAGAAGCTCTGGATTTTATCTGTTATTTTTCATCCTCCTCGGCAGTTTTAGGAGATTTCGGCTCTTGTAATTATGCTGTGGGCAACCGCTTCCAAATGGCCTATGCTCATTATCGCAATCAACTCAAAAGTCAGGGAGAACTGCATGGTAAAACTGTTGTGATCAATTGGCCACTCTGGAAAGATGGCGGTATAAAGCTCGGAGAAGAAGAAAATGCCGGAATGTATCTTAAGTCCAGTGGTCAAAGCTATCTGGAGACAAGGGAAGGGCTAAGTGCATTTGACCGCATTTTAAGCCAGAATAAAACCCAGCATTTAGTGATAGTAGGCCAACCCAGCCGTGTTCAACGTTTCTTGGGCCTGGGTCAGCAGCAACCGGTGAAAGATGCCCATAAAGCTGCCAGTATCCCGGGTAGAGGCCGACGCCCGGAAATGAAGGGAATGAACCTGGAACAATGCCTGGAATGGGATATTAAAGAGCAGATCAGTAAGTTGCTAAAAACCTCGCGGGATAAGCTATATGTTGGAGCCAACTTAGCAGACTTTGGATTCGATTCCATCAGTTTAGCCGAAATGGCAAAGCTGCTGACAGCTCATTATGGAATAGAAATAACCCCAGCCCTGTTTTTTGGGCATTCAACTATAGAAAAATTAATTCAATATTTTGCAGATCAACACCAGCAAGCTGTAATGGAATTTTATCGGGAAGATGTTGTTGAGCAGACCGTAGAGACAATAACACCGATGTCAATGCCACTTCCTAAATGGCAGCTAACCGGAAAATTCAGATTTAAGCTGGGCAAGTCCGGGCAAAGTACTCCGGAACCAATTGCAATTATCGGAATAAGCGGGCGGTTTCCTGAGGCTCGGAATGTCGATGAAATGTGGCGCATTCTGAGCGAAGGGCGGGAAGTGGTAAAAGAAATTCCTTCAGAGCGGTTCGATTGGAGGCAATATTACGGAGATCCTACCAAAGAAGCTGGAAAAACCAATTGTAAATGGTGCGGTTGTATTCCGGGGGTAAGTGAATTTGATCCCATGTTTTTTGAGATATCGCCCCGTGAAGCGGCGGGCATGGATCCTCGGCAGCGGCTGTTACTCCAGGAAGCCTGGAAGGCCTTGGAGGATGCAGGGTATGGAGCAAAACATATTAAGAATAACAGAATCGGGATGTTTGTGGGAGTAGAACAGGGGGATTATCAATCGCTCCATAAAGAAAAGGGCAGCATCACTTTTAACAATAACGCAATTTTAGCAGCGCGTTTAGCATATTTCCTGAATCTGAACGGGCCTGTAATGGCAATTGATACTGCTTGCTCATCCGGTTTAGTTGCAGTACATCAAGCTTGTATGAGCTTGCGCAATTACGAGAGCGATACCATGATAGCCGCGGGAGTCAATTTGCTGCTGACTCCGGAGCTTTATCTGCAGATGAGCGGGGCCGGGATGCTGTCTGACGACGGCAAATGCTATGTGTTTGACAAACGAGCTAATGGGATAGTTCCCGGTGAAGCAGTAGCGGTAGTAGTGCTGAAACGGTTATCTCAGGCAATAACCGATGGTGACCCGATTTACGCCGTGATTAAAGGATGTGGAATCAATTATGACGGAAAAACCAACGGAATAACAGCTCCCAGCGGGGTAGCGCAAACCAGACTGGTGAAAGAAGTATATGACAAATACCGTGTTAATCCTGAAGAGATAGAATATATTGTGACTCATGGAACCGGAACCAGGTTAGGCGATCCGGTCGAGATCAATGCTTTATATGATGCTTTTAAAGACTATACTCAAAAACAGCATTATTGTGCCATTACTTCAACCAAGACCAATTTCGGGCATACTCTTGCCGCTTCAGGAATAGTCAGCCTGATTAGTCTCGTACAAGCTCTTAGCCATGAGACAATTCCTGCCAGTCTACACTGTGAAATTGAAAATGACTATATTAAGTGGAGGGAAAGCCCTTTCTATGTAAGCAAAACGGCTAAGCCCTGGCCAAAGGAAGGTAGAAAAACACGGACCGGTGCAGTAAGTGCTTTCGGAATGAGTGGAACAAACGCCCATGCAGTGCTACAGAGCTATTCTCAGGAGGAACCCTGTGTATATCCGGAGCAGCCTCCGTACTTCCTGCTTGCGTTTTCAGCGAAGACCAGGGAGGCTTTGCAAGAAAAAGTCCGGGATATGATCGCTGTGTTACAAAGTAGGGATCTACAGGAGAAGGATTTGCTCCGGGTCAGCTACACCTTGCTGGAAGGCCGGCAGCATTTTAGCTGCCGCTTGGCAGTTGTGGTCCGGGACAGGGAAGATGCTGTATATGTATTGGAGCAGGCAGAGAGTATGGAGAAATTGCCCAATCTGTTTCAGGGAAATGTTTCCCGGGACTTTACGGAACAAACAGCAATGCGGCAGTGTGCTCAAGACCTGCTAAAGCAGGGCTTGACCCTGCAAAAGGATAGGAATAAATATAAGGAAGTACTTTATGCCTTGGCAGATCTTTATTGTCAAGGCTATGAAGTCCCGTGGAACCAGCTGTACGGCGGTATGAAGCTTAGCCGTATTCATCTGCCTACTTATCCGTTTGCCAGGGAACATTATTGGGCATCCAGGACCGGGACTGAGTCTGCAGATAATGGAAGGGCATCAACATCAGCTCCTAAAAACCTTTTACAACCACTAACCACAGCATGGACGGCTTTGTGCAAAATACCTGACAAACCCTGTGGGATTTCGTTACGGCCTGCATCAGACGAAATAATTCCGTCTGTTAGACCAATTAATCAAGCCCATCAATCATCCGCACTGCTGCCGGAGGGTGTGTCATTCCTGCAACCGGGAGCCGGCAGCGAATCCGAATCTGCGAATTATAGCCAAACAACCGTGTCAGTAGAATCACTACAGGAAGAGCTTGCAGCCAGTCTGGCGGAAGCTTTGTATATGGAGTGCCGTGATGTGGACTTGGATAAAAAATTTATCGATATGGGACTGGATTCGGGAATAGGGGTGGAATGGATACGGACAATAAACAAACGCTATGGTATTTCTATTTCGGCAACCAAAGTCTATGAGTATCCGAGTATTTTTGAATTTGCAGGATTCCTGGAAAAGGAATTGAATAAGTTTGGTCAAGCCCATCAATCATTCGCACTGCCGTCATCGAATATCTCATTGTCACAATTGTCAGATGCCGAAGAATCCGAATTTGCGAATTACAGCCAAACAACCGTGTCGGTAGAGTTACTGCAGGAAGAGCTGGCAGCCAGTCTGGCCGAAGCTTTGTATATGGAGTGTCGTGATGTGGACTTGGATAATAAATTTATCGATATGGGACTGGATTCGGTAATAGGGGTGGAATGGATACGGACAATCAACAAACGGTACGGTACTTCTATTTCAGCAACCAAAGTCTATGAGTATCCGAATATTTTTGAATTTGCCCGATTCCTGGAAAAGGAATTGAAAAAAAGTGGTGAAGGGTTGATGTATAGGCCTTATGAACCTACCCCCGCAATTACAGGTACATCACAGGGAATCGAAGTAAATCCCGGGGATGTAAGAAAAGAACCGGTAAATGTAAAAAAAATGCCGGAGCATGCCTGGAAAAGCTATTCTTCATGTACATCCAAGTATGATGAAGCTGTCGCCATTGTGGGGATGTCGGGAAGATACCCTGATGCCGGCAACCTGGAGCAATACTGGAATAACCTGGTTGACGCCAGAAATTCTATCCGTGAGATTCCAGAATACCGTTGGGATGTGAGTAAATATTATGATCCACATCCTCTTCAAAAAGGCAAAATTTACTGCAAATGGCTTGGGTTATTAGAAGATATAGAATATTTCGATCCGCTATTCTTTAATATTCCCCCTACAGAGGCAGAAATCATGGATCCACAACACCGTATTTTTTTACAGGAAGGATATAAGGCGTTTGAAGATGCGGGCTATAGCCGCCAATCGCTAAGCAACAGAAAATGCGGTGTATATCTTGGAATTATGAGCAATGAGTACGGTATGATGCTATATAAAAACCAGGTCGGAATAACTAACATAACCGGTAACAGTTACGCTATCGGAGCAGCTCGTATTCCTTATTTCCTTAATCTTAAAGGACCGGCCATTCCTATTGATACAGCCTGTTCTTCATCACTGGTAGCTACGCATTTAGCGTGCCGGGCCTTACTAAACAGGGAAATCGATATGGCCTTGGTTGGTGGTGTAAGCGTGTACCTAGGACCGGAATCATATATCGGTATGTGTGCCGCCGGGATGTTATCACCTGAAGGACAATGCAAAACCTTTGACAATGGTGCAGATGGTTTTGTGCCGGGTGAAGGCGTTGGAGCATTGGTGCTGAAACGGTTAAAAGATGCTGAAGCTGACCGTGACTCCATATATGGTGTTATTATCGGCTCGGGGATTAACCAGGATGGTAAGACAAACGGAATTACTGCTCCCAGTGTGAGCAGCCAGATTGAACTGGAAAGGGAGATATATGAAAAATTTGATATTCACCCTGATAGTATTAGTTACGTAGAAATGCACGGGACGGGAACCAAGCTGGGAGATCCGATTGAACTGGAAGCATTAGCAACAGTTTTTACGGAAAAGACAAATCAGAAGAATTATTGTGCCATAGGATCTGTCAAAAGCAATATAGGTCATACTTCGGCAGCGGCCGGTATAGCAGGCATCCAAAAGGTGCTGCTTTGTATGAAGCACAGGAAGCTGGTTCCGACAATGAATTTTAAAAACCCGAATGAGCACTTCAATTTCGAAGAGTCTCCGTTTTATGTGAATACCGAATTAAAATCATGGGAAGTCGGTTCAGGGAATGCCCGGCGTGCTGCTGTGAGTTCCTTTGGATTCAGCGGAACCAATGCCCACATTGTTATCGAAGAATACCGGCCTAACGACTGTACAGCAAGGACACCGGTTTCAATCAACATAAACAACCCGGTACTGTTTGTACTGTCTGCTAAAAGTGAAGAACAGCTAAAAATCTATGCAGGGTCCATGAAGAATTTCATTGAATCACATAAGGACCTTAACCCGGCAGACATGGCCTATACCCTGCAGGTAGGACGTGAGGCGATGGACTGTCGCCTGGCCTTTTTGGCAGATACCATAGAGACAATAGTCAAAATGCTGGAAGGATTCATTAATAACAGTACAGCAACGGGAGTTCTGACTTCCCGGATAAAGAAGGATAGGGAAGGAGTATCGGTCTTTGAAGAGGATGAAGACGCGAAAGTCCTGCTCCAAACCTGGGTTCAAAAGAAAAAACTAAGAAAAATAGCGGAATTATGGGTGAAAGGTTTAAAACTTGATTGGAATCAACTCTATAATGATATCAAACCGTGCCGGATCAGTTTGCCGGCCTATCCGTTCGCCAGGGAACGTTACTGGGCGCTCAAGACAGGGGATGGATCTGAAGGCAGCAGTACCAGCCTTAATTCGGCAGAGGCTGTCAACTCTTTGGCTACCCAAAAAGTAATTCTTATAAAAGACTGGCAGCGAAAACCGGTATCAACCGGAACTGATGCACAAGCAGGCTTGGTAGTTGTTTTGGGAACAGATGCAACCGCGAAGCTTGCGTCGGCTTTGTTTGAAGATACGGAAGTAATCCGGGTGATTCAGGTTATTCATGGCGGGAGTCATTCATCTGAGTGGATATCTGCAGATTTTTACTCTGTCGCCTCAGGTGAAAGGCTTTATCAACATATAAAAAATAAACAAAAAAATCAAAAGTTGCTCGGTATTATTGATATTACAGCCTATGACAGCAGGTATGAACAATCTGCAGCCGTAGAGTCCGGGAAGATAGCATTTCTCCAAAAATTAATCGAGCATGACTGCAATGAGGGTTATTTCCTTTTGCAGGTCACACATAAAATAAATGATTTTCACATAGCAAAAACAACAATGCAAGGCGCCCGGCTGGCTGGGCTATACCGGATGCTAGGAGTTGAGTATAAGAGAATTGAGTCCATGACTATGGACAGCGATTGTTCACTCCAGGACCATGGTAAGCTGGCGAAGCAGATTCAAGATGAGTTTTTTAGCAGAAACAAAAACCTCACTGAATGCTGTTACCGGAATGCTGACCGGTATGAACCCCGGTTAAAGGTTATTAAGACTGATGAAGACATGCAGAAGAGCCTTTATACTCCGGAAAAGTATGATGACAATGATGTTATCATAATCACAGGAGGATCCCGTGGAATTGGTGCATCCATTGCAGAGCATGTCGTTTCTCAGGGAGTAAAAAATCTTGTAATAATTGGAAAAGAAGAATTACCAAATCAGTCTGATTGGAAAAATATACTGGAAAACAAAGGGATACCGGAGATTGAAGAGAAGCTCAAGCGCATGCAGTTCCTCGTTGAGAAAGGGGTAAAAGTCCATTATTACAGTACGCCTTTAACCGATCAAGCTGGAATAAGCGCCATGGTGGAGAAAATCCATCATGACCTGGGACCGGTCACAGGTGTTATCCACTGCGCAGGATTAACAAGCAATAATCCTGCTTTCTTCAAAAAAACACTATTCGAAATAGAAGCGGTTTGTGAGCCGAAAATGAAAGGACTGGTAACCTTACATAAGGCTCTTGAAAAAGACCCCCTGACCTTCTTTATCCTGTTTTCATCCATCTCAAGCGTTGTGCCGACACTATCAGCGGGGCAAAGTGATTATGCCATGGCAAATGCTTATATGGATTATTACGCATCGTACCAGGCAGGAGAAGGAAACTCTTATTTTAAATCGATCCAATGGCCGGCGTGGGATGAAACAGGGATGGCTGCTGGAAGGCTGCGCACGCCTGCTTACGCAAAGACGGGAATTGTATCCCATACAACAAGAGATGGGTTAGTATTCATGGACATTATTAAAAGGACATCCCTTGCTGTAAGCTTACCTTGTATGGTGATCCAGGGTGAAATATGTGATCAACTGCTGGAAAAAGAAATTATATCGGTAAAAAAAGAATCCGGGTCTATGTCGCAGCAAAAATCGGAATTATGGAGCAAGACGCTGCCGGGAGCGCAAAATGATTTGCGGACATCTATTGTCAAATGGCTGCAGGAAATTTTTAAATCTGAACTAAAGCTAACAATTGAGCAGCTGGACGAAGGCAAATCCTTTGATGAATATGGGGTTGATTCCATTATTCTGGCTCAATTGACGCAAGTTTTGCAGGAAGAGGCAGGTAAAACAATAGAACCGGCGTTGCTTTTGGAATACAGTACAATAGCCTCCCTGGCAGATTATTTTATGACCAGTCATGCGGAAGCTTTACAGAAAAAATTCAGACTTGAGATAAGAGAGACAGCAGGGGACTCCCCTCAAAAAGGCAATATTTCCGCGGACTATGAACCTTCTGAAACAGTAAAGGAAGGTCCTCTTAGCAGAAGTGAGCAGGTACATAACGGTCAGCCGATGGTCAGCAAACCGGTGGAATCAGCAGAAGATATTGCCGTGATTGGACTGTCATGCAGGTTTCCGGGGGCACCCGGAAAAGAGGCGTATTGGGAGTTGTTAACACAGGGGAGATCTGCTATTAAGCCTCTACCCGGACAACGGTGGGGTTTCAGTGGTAATAGTGTGTATTATGGCGGATGGATAGATAATATTGATCTTTTTGATCCGAAATTTTTCAATATTAATGATAATGATGCGGCGGTAATGGATCCACAGGCACGGCTGATTCTGGAAGAAAGCCTGGCGGCGGTTTATGATGCGGGGTATGACCATCAACAATTATCGGGGCAAAAGATAGGAGTCTATATAGGTGGGCGTTCGCAGCCATATATAAATGTGAATACTGTTTTGCAGGCTCCCAACCCTATTTTAGGAGCGGGGCAAAATTATTTGGCTGCAAATATTTCCAGGTTTTTCAACTTCAGAGGACCGAGTCTGGTGGTTGACACAGCATGCTCATCAGGATTAACCGGTTTGCAGTTTGCCTCTGATTCCTTAAGGGAGAGGCGTATTGATATGGCTTTGGTGGGTGCTGTAAACATACTGCTAAGTCCTTTTGCCCATGACATGTTTGCTGCCCGTAGTATTCTTAGTAAAAACGGAGAGTTCCATATATTTGATAAGCGGTCAGGCGGAGAAGTGCTAGGTGAGGGAGCCGGTGTTGTCATGCTAAAGCGGCTCAGTGACGCTATAAAGGATGGGAATCATATATATGGCATCATTAAGGCTGTGACAGTAAATAATGACGGACGGACTCTAGGTCCCGGATCACCTAATATCAATGCTCAGAAGCAGGTGATGCAGGAGGCATTGGCTTCAAGCAGTAAAAAACCTGAAGACATAGGATATATTGAGGTCAACGGGGGCGGCTCTCCGGTGGTTGACTCCCTCGAGATTAAAGCCCTGTCGGATATTTATCAGTTAAGCAATAATAAACTGGCATCCTGTGTTATTGGTTCGGTCAAGCCCAATATAGGACATTTATTATTAACGTCAGGACTGGCTGGGTTCATCCGTTGTGTGTTAAGCGTATATTATAAGCAAATCCCTCCATTTTTATCTGCAAGTGATCCATTTGAATACTACGATTTTTCTGCATCACGTATACACTTTAACAGGAAGATAATGAGTTGGGAGGCGGCTCCCGGAAAGAAACGCGTCGCCGCGCAGAATTCTTTTCCGGACGGAGGCACCAATTGTCATGTCCTTATAGAAGAATTTGTGCATGGTGGAAGCTACCGACAACGGTATTTTCCAAAAGGCGCTCCCGGTATGGTCAAAAAACACTTTCCTATATCTCCGGTACCTGTTCCGGAACCTTCTTTTGTCGTCCTAAAGGAGGGGCCGGAGAAAGAGGCAGGACAGCACGAAGGTTCGCTTATCAAAAACGTATGGGGGGAAATACAATGGTAAAAAACATATATAGCTTAACCATAACTGCGGATAATCCGATCATTAAAGGCCATATAGTTCATGGGCAAGCCTTATTGCCTGGATTAGCCTATATTGATATGCTGTACCAACTGGTGCAGGATACTATGGGACTAGACTACAGGAAACACTGTTTAAAACGCCTGTCTATTTCTAACCCTATGATCGTGAAAGAAAGTCAGCCGTTAAAGTTAAGGATTTCTTCCGAGAAAATGTCAAACTACTGGAAGATTGCTGTTCAAGGTGTAGAAGCAAACTGCCGGGGAGATAAATCACTGGAAAAGTTGTATATCACTGCTGAATTGCATGAAGAAATAATAACCCTTGGCGGAGAAATAAATATTGAAGCCATGAAACAAGCAGCCACACAGTGTGTGGATATCGAAACGGAATATGCCGCTGCTAGAAAACTGGGGTTGGTACATCAAGGGATGATCAAAGCCAGGGGAAATGTTTATCTGACAGACCCCGGGTGTCTGATTGATGTAAAGGTGGATGACACTTACCACGGAAAGGCTTCAAATTTCCTCTTTCATCCTGCCCTAATAGATGGTGCAGGAATGGCAGCGGGAGTTTTAAACGAAAAATGTGATACCGGAGATGACGAAGGCCTGTATTTACCTTTGTGCTATGAAGCTTTCTTTTGTACTGAACCTTTGCATACCCATTGTTATGCCATGGTGAGTTTATCTTCACTGCATATGGTTAATGAGATCCGTGCAATGGATATAGCGTTTTTCAATACAGGAGGAAGACAAATCGGAGAGTTGAAGGGAATAACGGCAAAGCGGGTGCGGTTTAAGGAACAAATAAACCCGGATATACGGAAGGGAGTTCCCATTTCCCTTCAAGGGACTCCTGCAATGCCTGAAACAACTCCTCAGAACTATAATGAAAACATCATTGAAATGAATACAGTATCAGCAAACATAACAATCAAATTGCAGGAGATTTTTTCAAAATACCTAAACCGTCCGGCCTTTGAGATTGATCCGGCCCGCGGTTTCTTTGAACTTGGACTGGAATCATCACAGCTGCTGGCTTTGGTACAGGATATTGAAAGCAGCTTTGGATTATCTCTAAATCCGACATTACTGTTTGAATATGACAATTTGAGAGAGTTGAGCGGGTATCTGGCAAATAGAAGAGATGAAGAGGGTGCTAACCATCACCTTGGGGCTATAGAAGAGCAGAAAAATTATTCTCTCAAAGAAGATATTATATCAAACTCAAATACATATGAATTTTACGAAAATGAAGCGTTTTTGCAGGATCATTTAGTATATAAACAACCAGCCTTAATGGGCGTCACCCATCCTTGCGCGGTGCTGGAGACCTATACTAAAAACAACCCGGGTGCTTATCCTGTTGAACTGAAAAATATACGGTTCATGGGAGGGCCGATTACGCTTAATAAAGGAGAAACAGTTCATTTACAGGTTCAGTTTTATGAAAATAAGGGTGAAACAAGCTTCAAAACTTATTATCATGTAGCAGAACCCGGACATATGAAACCCTGCTGTAAAGGAAAATGTATTCAATCCATAAAAGAACCGCCCGGAGCAATGGATATAGTAGCGATGCTCAGCCAATCAGAATCTGTAGATGGGAAAAGGATTGAAGAATGGTACCGGGCCATAAAAGATTTCACAATAGGACCGATGCTGCAAACAATTGATTCTGCCTATATATATAGCCAATCTGTGTTTATCAGTAAGGTTTGCTTATCAGGAAAATTGAGGAAGGGAGATGTCTCGCGGTTTGTATTTGATCCGTTATTACTTAACTCCTGCTATTTACTGTATTTTAAAGACGGTGAAAAACAGAGTGATAATATCTTTATCCCTTTGATGATAGAGAGTTTGACAGTATTTAAACCCATGACGGAAACCGCTTATATTGTAAAAACGGTACGGTGTCAAAAGTCAGGTTTTGTTTCCTTTGATGCCATAGTATTAAGTGAGAAAGGTGATGTTATTGCAGAGATTATCAATGCATCCATGAAAGAGGTGCTAGCCCCTTCTTTATTGAAAAACATGTCATTACCCTTATCAAAACCGGAATTTGTGACCGGCAATAAGAGCGGAGAAGAAAAACCACAAGGGCTGGATATAGCGATTGTGGGATTGGCCGGCCGTTATCCGCAGTGTGAAAACATAAAGGAATTCTGGAATAATCTATGTGCAGGAAAAGATTGCATCACTGAAATCCCCAAAGAGCGGTGGGATTGGAGAAAATACTACTCGGAAGACAGGATGGAAAACGGATGTGCTTACAGCAAATGGGGCGGATTTATAGATAACGTTGATTGTTTTGATCCACTGTTCTTTAATATTTCACCGCGTGAAGCGGAATTGATGGACCCCCAGGAGAGATTATTTTTGGAACATTGTTGGATTGCGTTAGAAGACGCAGGATATACCAGAGAGAAATTGCATAATACAACAAATTCCGAAGTCGGAGTTTATGTAGGAGTTATGCATCAGGAATATCCTTTGTATGCGGCGGAATCCAGTGCCAGGGGGCAGAGGTTCGGTTTGGGGGGAGGGATATCTTCCATAGCTACCCGTGTTTCTTATTTTTGTGATCTCCACGGCCCCAGTATGGCGATAGATACAATGTGTTCCAGTTCTTTGACGGCTATCTATATGGCCTGTCAAGCCTTGAAGGAAAAACGTATTCATGCAGCTCTGGCTGGCGGAGTCAATCTTTCCATACATCCGAATAAATATCTATTACTCAGCCAAGGCCAATTTATTTCATCAAAAGGTCATTGCGAAAGCTTTGGTGAAGGTGGCGACGGCTACATTCCCGGAGAAGGGGTTGGAGTTTTGTTTTTAAAACGCCTGGACGACGCCCGGCGCGATAAGGACCACATTTATGCTGTTATAAAAGGTGCAGAGGTTAACCATGGAGGAAGAACGGGCGGGTATACCGTGCCAAATCCTAAACCTCAGAGCATGGTCATTGATAGGGCTATGAAAGAAGCCATGGTTGATCCCGGAACCATCAGCTATATTGAGGCTCATGGGACAGGAACAAAACTGGGCGATCCCATAGAGATTGCCGGATTGACCAGGGCGTTCGGAGATAAAGCAAAAGCAAAACAATACTGCTGGATCGGGTCGGTAAAGTCCAATATAGGGCATTGTGAATCAGCGGCAGGTGTTGCAGGTGTTACAAAAGTATTATTGCAGATGAAATTCGGAAAGATTGTTCCGTCGTTACATTCCAGGGAACTGAATCACAATATTGATTTTATAGCGACACCATTCATAGTAAATCAAGAACTGAGAGACTGGGAGAGACCCGTAGTCAATGGACAGGAACAGCCTCGCCGGGCTGGAATCAGTAGTTTTGGCGCAGGGGGATCAAACGCCCATATAGTAATTGAGGAATACTTACCCGATGAACAGGGGCAGCTTCTCGCACCCCTTAACCCTCAGAACCCGGCAATTATCGTGTTGTCGGCTAAAAATGAGGACCGCCTAAAAGAACGGGTTCAGCAATTGTTGACAGAGATCGGGGAGCGGCAGTCTTCCGGCATCAGCCTGGCTGATATGGCATATACTCTCCAGGTCGGGCGTGAAGCCATGGAAGAACGCATGGCTATAATCGTAAGAACTGTTAAGGAACTTGAGGAAAAACTGAAGGCTTTTCTAGAAGGGAAAAACGATACGGAAGACCTGTACAGGGGACAGGTTAAACATAATAAGGATGCTTTGGCTGCTCTGGCAGCAGATGAAGAAATGCAGGAAGTAATAGAAAAATGGGTACAGCGCAGAAAATATGGAAAGCTTCTTGAACTATGGGTCAAAGGACTGGTTTTCGACTGGAACAAGCTGTATGGTGATGACAAACCGCATTGTATCAGCTTACCCACTTATCCGTTTGCTAGGCAAAGGTATTGGGTTCCCAAAACTGATGATTGTTTCCGGATAACAACTCCCGATGCCGGACAGGAAGTTGCTGTTGACACCCAGCAGTTTGAACAGGGGTACTTGAGGGAACAACTGGCTGAGTTGATGTATTTGCCTGTGTGGGAGGAGCAAGCTGTTCCGGCATCCGGTATACAGATTCAGCCCAATATTATTTTGATTGTTTATACGGGCTCTTCTGCAGTATTTAAAGAAACAATTGTTGATAACTGCCGTCAGCATACATCTGTAAAGACAATAGTTCAAATCCGTTTATGCAGTGAAACGAAGAAGCTTTCAGAACACGAATGGCAGTGCGGGGTCGATGATCCGGATGGCTTTGAAACGTGTTTATGTGAGTATACATCGATAGATAGTATTTTCTTTCTCTCAGAATTTCAGAGTGAAGTGCTGCGGGATATTAATAAACTGTCTCAAAGCCAGCATAGCGGTGAGCTTCAATTACTGAGGCTAATAAAGCTGTTAAAGAGGAAATTTGTCTCGGATGCCCCCATGGATTGTTATGTTATTACACAGGATAATTACTGCCTTAGAGATACGAATATCAATCCTTACGGCGGGGGTATTACAGGATTGGCCTATGCCGCAGCACAGGGGGATTGCAAATTCCTGGTGAGGAATATCGATATATCTATAGAGGATTTGGAGGACTACAGGAAGCAGAACAGCTTACTGAAAATGATCTTGAATGAAAACCCTTCCGACCATGGCGAGGTCATCAAGCTCAAAGACGGCAGAAGGTATCGGCAGGCATTTCTAAAGATGGACAGCACTCTGACTAAAAAAACCGAGGGGCTTAAGCAGGAGGGTGTGTATGTCATTGCAGGCGGCAGCGGGACAGTGGGAAGGATAATTACCGGCTATTTGATACGGGAATATAATGCTAAGGTTATCTGGATTGGCCGTAAACCTGAGAGGTCGGAGGAAGTTCAGGAGAAGCTGGTTGCTATGAATGCATTGGGACAGGCTCCTTTATATATCCAGGCGGATGTAACCGACTTGAAGCAGCTGAAACAGGCGGTGAACAAGATCAAGAAACAGTACTCCGGCATAAATGGCGCCATTTTCTCAGGATTGGTCTTTACGTTTGAAAATTCCATTTATAAAACAACCGAACAGGAATTTTTAGATATACTCAGTGTGAAAACAAGAGGCAGTCTTAATTTTTATTCAGCCTTCCAGCATGAAACTCTGGATTTTATGTGCTTCTTTTCATCAGGGCAGGCTTTTTCCTTTTCCGGAGCTGCCAATTTATCTGCATATGCCTCCGGTATTACCTTTTCTGATACCTTTGTACGGTATATCCAGGGAAAGGCTAAATTTCCGGTAGGTGCGATCAATTGGGGATTTTGGGATTCTTCTGTAAAAGATACACCCTTAGGCGATAAAATAAGTTCACTGGAAGACAGGGAAGGCTTTGACTGTTTTAACAGTATTGCAGGATTACTTCAATGCGGCCTGAGCCAGGTCGTCTGCATAAAAGTTTCACGCTCTTTAAATGAATTAATGAATTGTAAGGAAGAAATCGCTACAGTTTATGATAGAAGTTCCAGGCCGATCCTAAGGTCTTTGCTGAATAATCTTGGGACCAGGGAATACCCGGGCGGAAACCTTTTGTCAAGCTATATTCCGGAGGGTATGGCCCAGTGGGTACCCAAAATGCTCTTTATCCAGATGCGGAATTTATTGTTCAGGCAAAAAGGTGTACCGATGGAGATTGCCGGCATCAGAAAAGCAGCAGGGATAATTGATAAGTATGGGTTATGGTTAAAAGAGTGCCTGAATATTCTTGAAGCGTATGGATATGTTCAGTCTGATGCAGTACGAATAACGGCAAACGATAGTCCTGAGCTGCAGGATGTAGAAAATGTATGGCGGGAATGGGATTCTGTTAAAGAATCATTCTGCAGCAACCCGGACTGGAAAGCATCGATAAGACTGTTGGATGTGTGTCTGAGGAAACTGCCTGATATTTTAACAGGGCAGATATCATCTACGGATGTGCTCTTTCCGGATTCGTCGATGGAATTGCTAGAGGGAATTTATAAAAACAATACAACAGCAGATTATTTCAACATTTTGCTGGCGGATGTAGTTGAAGCTTATATTTGCAAAAGAATTTGCGAAGATATGCAAGCAAAGATACGTATTATTGAAGTTGGAGCAGGTACCGGGGGAACCAGCGCAGTTGTTTTTGACCGGATAAAATCCTATGCCTCAAATCTTGAATATTGTTATACAGATATTTCAAAGTCATTTTTATTGTATGCAAAGGAAAAATATGGGCCGGATAATCCATATCTTACATATAAAAGCTGGAATGTGGAGCTCCCATTAGCCCAACAAGACATTGAGGCGGGAGCTTATGACATCGTTATCGCCGCCAATGTGCTTCATGCCACAAAAGATATCAGGCAGGTTATACGCAATACAAAAGCTGCTCTTAAGTGCAATGGTATTTTACTTTTGAATGAGATGAGCAGAAAAAGTGTGTTTACCACATTGACCTTTGGACTTCTGGATGGCTGGTGGAGATTTGAGGATCAGGCTTTAAGAATAATCGGGGCTCCGCTGTTGGAGCCAAA
This sequence comes from Clostridia bacterium, assembly GCA_026414765.1. Lineage (NCBI taxonomy): Bacteria > Bacillati > Bacillota > Clostridia > Clostridia bacterium. The sequence goes on from JAOAIJ010000039.1 coordinate 154,989, forward strand.
AGTATGGAAAGAAGTCCTGGAAGATGAAGGATTCAGGCATATCAGCTTTCCTGCAGAAGCAGTATTGGAATTGGGGCAGCAAATCATTGCTGCTGAAAGTGATGGGGTGGTAAGACAGAAAGCAGTCGGTAGTTTTATACTGAAAGATAACCTGTTTGCAGACCATGAGAAAGACAATGCCGGTCAATCCGCAACATATAAGGCACTGCCAGCTTTACCTGTGCAAGAGACATTAAGAAATGTGACAAATCCAGCCTTCGATCCATCTGATGAAGGTATGCAGAAATATATAATGACAGTAGTTCTTAAGCTGCTGTCAAAAGTTTTGAAGGTGCCGCAGGATGAGATTGACAGCGACATAGCTTTTTCAGATTACGGGGTGGATTCAGTTCTTGGGATTTCTTTTGTAAATCAAATAAATAGCGAATTTGATATAAAGCTGAACAGTGCTATTCTCTTTGACTACACGACGGCAAATCTTTTAGCCGGCTTCATCATAAAAACATACGGAGAAAAAATCAGGGATATGGCTACTACTGCTTTAAGTGGTGCAGCCTCATGGGGGGGCGCCGGAATTCATGCGGTTATGGCGGGAAATAACGATACTAAGGTTTTGCAGGAAGTGAAACGGGAATTATCTGCTGAACAGCAGGAAATGAAGCTTACAGGAGATATAGTTCCCACAAAGGAAGATGTAAAAAGATTTAAGCCGGCAGCTATTGCTGTGGTGGGTATAGCAGGTCAGTTTCCGGATGCTGAGGACGTAAATATATTTTGGAACAACATGGAGAATGGGCATGATGGTGTCCATGAACTTTCAAGAACATATCTGGATCAAAGCAGATACTATGATTGCAGAAAGCAGGCCGGTAAGACCTATTGCAAGTGGGGCGGCATTTTAGAGGGAAGGGATTGCTTTGACCCACTGTTTTTCAATATCTCGCCCCGGGAAGCAGAATCCATGAATCCACATCAGAGGCTGATAATGCAGGAAAGCTGGAAGGCTTTGGAGGATGCCGGCTATAATCCGAAATCATTGGCAGGCTCTCAGGTTGGCGTATTCATCGGAGCCGAACCTGCAAACTATTTTTATGAATCATTTACAGGCTCCTCAGATGCTATTGTTGCCTCACGCTTGTCCTATTATTTGAATTTGAACGGGCCAGCCCTTGTGGTAAATACAGGCTGTTCCTCTTCGGCAGCGGCTATACATCTGGCTTGCGAGAGCTTACGGAATGAAGAATCGTCATTGGCGCTCGCGGGAGGAGTTTACGCGAAGCTCGACCATACTACTCTTGTGACACTTTCGGATATTGAGATGATTTCTCCTACAGGCAGGTGTTTGACCTTCGACGAAAGGGCTGATGGAACCATTATGTCGGAAGGTGTAGGTATGGTAGTCCTGAAGCGGCTTTGCGATGCTGTAGCTGACGGAGACCATATCTATGGAGTTATTGCAGGTTCAGGAATGAATCAGGACGGTGCCAGCAACGGAATTACAGCTCCAAACGGCTTGGCACAGGAGCGGTTAATTACAGACACATATAAAAAGTATGGCATTAATCCTGAGGAAATAACCTATGTGGAAGCCCACGGGACAGGTACAAAGCTGGGAGACCCGGTGGAGGCCAATGCCCTTATCCGTGCCTTCAGGCAGTTTACAGATAAAAAATGCTATTGTGCCATAGGGAGTGCAAAATCTTATATCGGTCATACCGGTGCCGCTGCGGGGGTAATAAGCTTAATCAAGGTATTATTATCTTTAAGGCATCGCAAGATTCCAGGTTTATTAAATTTTAAGAAGCAAAATCCTTTGATTGATTTTAATGATGCGGCTTTCTATATAAATACCGGGTTAATCGAATGGAAAAACGACAATAACAGGCCTTTAACGGCCGCACTGAATGCTTTTGGACATAGCGGGACTAATGTCCATCTGGTTATTCAGGAGTATCATCAGAATGACCAAGCTTTCCTTACTAAAGATAACGGTCCGGTACTTATTCCTCTTTCAGCCAGAAATGAAGACCGTTTGAAAGAATATGCGGCTAAGCTCAAGGATTTTTTAGAGAATTTGATTTCAAATCAATACGCTGGCGAGGCAAGGAAAAACCATACAATACTAAGCCTGGGGTCGCTGGCCTATACCCTGCAAAGAGGCAGGGAGGCGATGGAGGAACGTATAATTTTCCTTGTGCATAATGTATCGGAATTAATCAGCGGACTGGAAAGCTTCATCGAAGGTAAAACCGGGGTGGACAACTTTTGGAGCGGGCAAATCAGGAAGGATAAAAACCAGCTTCATGTCTTCGATACGGAGGAAGACACAAAGGAAATCATTGATAAATGGGTCTCAAATGGCAATTTGAGAAAGTTAGGGGAGCTTTGGGCAAAGGGTTTTGATATAAATTGGGAGGCTCTTTATGACGGGATAAAGCCGAAGCGTATGAGTTTACCCACCTATCCATTTGCCAGGGAGTATTACCGGGCGCCTCTAGTCGAATCTGAATCAGGTGATAGTCAAGATATAGGAACATGTGGCCATTTGCCCCTGCTGCAGGCATCCATCCATCCATTTCTACACCAAAATACCTCCGATCTTTTGGAGCAGCGCTTCAGTTCAATCTTCACCGGTGAGGAGTTCTTTCTGGCCGGCCATGTGGTAAATAGGCAGAAGGTATTGCCGGGAGTAGCTTATCTTGAAATGGCCCGGGCAGCGGCAGATCAGGCGGCGGGGAGGTTTGATGCAGCACGGACGGGAATCCGGCTGAAGAATGTAGTTTGGGCAAAACCTGTTGTGGTAGAAACAGAACCGGTCAATGTGCATATCGGGTTATATCCTGAGGAAAACGGGGAAATTGCCTATGAAATATATAGTGAAGCGGGCGAGGAGAAGGTGGTACACAGCCAGGGCAGTGCTTTGCTGACCGGTATTACCGGAAAATCCCGGTTGGATATTCAAGAGCTGCAGCATCGGTGCAGCAAGGACAAACTTTCATCTGACAGGTGCTATGAAGCTTTTAAAGCAATAGGATTGGACTATGGCCATGGATACCGGGGTATAGAGAAGGTACTCATTGGACAGGGGGAAGTATTGGCGAAGTTAACCTTACCTTCATCCGTCTTAAATACACAGGGACAGTATGTGATGCATCCCGCTATGCTGGATTCGGCGTTACAGGCATCAATAGGCTTACTGGGTGTACCGGATGAACATAAACTTTCCCTGCCCTTTGCACTGGATGAGTTGGAAGTACTTGACGGATGCACTTCGGAAATGTGGGCTTATGTAAAGTACAGTGAAGGTTGCAAAGCAGGGGATAAAGTAGAGAAGCTCGATATTGTCCTGTGTGATGGACAGGGTAATGTCAGCGTACGTATGAGAGGATTTTCGTTAAGGGTGCTGGGGGCTGATTTGCAAGACGCTAAGACTGCTTTACCTGTAAGTAATGGTGAAATACCGGAAGGGCGCGTCATGCTGGCTCCGGTATGGGATGCGGTTCCGGTTGAAAAAGGACAGACGTTACCATTGCCATCCGCAAGAATTGTATTAATGGGAGGTACAAATGAAAACCGGAGTCTGGTACGACAGCACTATCCTGAAGCGCATATATTTGAAATACAAGAGGAAGAGGGCATAGAAGCAATCGCCCAAAAGTTGAAGGAATATGGAGTTATAGATCATATATTCTGGATTGCGCCATATTATCCCATAGAATCCCTGGCAATGAATATGGTGATAGAAGAACAGAACCGTGGCGTTATACAGGTATTCAGAATAATCAAAGCATTATTGGAATTAGGCTATGACAGCCGGGAACTGGGATTTGACATAATAACTCTGCAGGCTCAACCTATCCACATAGGCGATATTGTGAACCCGTCACATGCAAGTGTGCATGGGTTTGCTGGTTCCCTTGCCAAGGAGTATCCTGATTGGAGAATCAGGGTTATAGATCTGGAAGCGGGATATAAATGGCCTCTTGAGGAAATATTCACACTGGTGCCGGAGCCTTATGGGAGTCCTTTGGTTTACCGGAACGGCGAGTGGTATCGTCAGCAGGTGATACCGGTAGACTACAACACTACCGGTAAAACAACGTATAAGACTGGCGGAGTATACGTGGTCATAGGTGGAGCCGGGGGAATAGGCGAGGCCTGGAGCGAATATATGATAAAAACTTACCGGGCTCGGATAATCTGGATTGGCCGCAGGGAAAAAAATACGGAAATCCAGGAAAAGTTGGATAAGCTTGCAGCACTGGGGACTGCCCCACATTACATTGCCGCGGATGCTGCCGATCTGAAAGCTCTGTTGAAAGCTTATAAAGATATTAAAAAGCGGTATGCGCAAATCAATGGAGTGATTCATTCAGCCATTGTCTTGCAGGATCAAAGCCTTGCCAGGATGGATGAGGAGCGGTTTAAGACCTCACTTTCGGCAAAAGTGGATGTCAGTGTGAGGATAGCTCAGGTATTCGGAAAGGAGCCCCTTGATTTTGTCCTGTTTTTCTCTGCTATCCAGTCATTTATAAAAGCTCCGGGGCAGAGTAACTATGCGGCAGGGTGTACTTTTAAGGATGCTTTTGCACACCAGCTTGACAGGGAGTGGCCCTGTCAAGTGAAAGTTATGAACTGGGGCTATTGGGGGAGCACCGGGGTTGTAGCGTCCCCGGAATACCGGGAACGTATGACCAAAGCGGGTATAGGCTCTATTGATACTGAGGAAGCTATGGAAGCATTGGAAAGACTTCTGTCGGGAGATATGAATCAGGTCGCGTTTATAAAAACAACACGGTCGACTACGGTTGAAGGGATAAATTACGGTGAGTTGATTACGGTTTGTCCGGAAAGCACAATGCCTGATGTTCATACCGTACTTGGACATATTCCCAAGCTTCCGAGACCGGAAAAAACTTTTGGCATTGAGGCGGTTAACAACATGAAGGGAGAGCTGCCGACTCCGGCACAAGAAATGGATGAAATGCTTGGAAAGCTGCTTTGGGGGCAATTACAGGCTGTCGGAATATTCAAAGAAGAAAAATTTGCTTTGGTAGACCCTAAAACCCGTGTCATCAGCTTATATGCCCGATGGCTCGAAGAGAGCCTCGATATCCTGACACGCAGAGATTACCTTGCATCTTGTGACGGATTTGTCATGGTTGTTGATAAGACAAGGGTTGATATAGATGCATTATGGCGGGAATGGGATGAAAAAAAGGTGCGCTGGCTGGAAGCGGAAGGGCTGAAGGCTTCGGTAGTATTGGCAGAGGCCACTCTCAGGGTATTGCCAGAAATACTCACCGGAAAGATTCCGGCCACCGATATCATATTTCCGGATTCCTCACTCAAGCTGGTAGAAGGGATATACAGACAGAATCCGGTTGCCGACTACTTCAACGAAGTGCTTGCAAGCCTGGTAGAGGCCTATGTGAAAGAGCGCATCAAACAGGAGCCTGCTGCCCGGATACGGCTCCTGGAAATAGGGGCGGGTACCGGTGGCACCACTGCAGTGGTTTTACAAAGGTTAAGGCCTTATAAGGAATATATAGGGGAATATTGCTATACCGATATTTCCAAAGCATTTTTACTGCATGCTGAAAAGGAATATGGAGGAGAAAATCCGTATTTGACATACAAAATCTTAAACATTGAAGAGGCGATTGACAAACAGGAAGTCAATGAGGGTGTATATGATCTGATGATTGCCACTAATGTTCTGCATGCGACGAGGAATATCCGGCAGACATTGCGCAATGCCAAGGCAGCCTTGAAAAAGAATGGCTTAATACTTTTAAATGAAATAAGCGGCAATATCCTGTTCACTCATCTGACTTTCGGGTTGTTGGAGGGCTGGTGGGTGTATGAAGATCCGATGTTACGTATTCCGGGGTGTCCCGGACTATATCCTGATACCTGGCAAAGGGTACTGGAAAGAGAAGGATTCCGGCCAGTCTTATTTCCAGCCATTGAGGAGCATAATTTAGGTCATCAGATTATTGCGTCTCAAAGCGACGGGGTCATACGTAAAAAACAATTGCTCAGACAGGCACCGGTGAAGCAGGCTATAATAGCGGAGATTATGGAAAAAGAAGCGGAAAAACTGAAAAAGGGCGGAACACAAGCAGACGAAACCGGGCTGGCTACCCTACGTGAGAAAAGTACTTTATATCTGAAGAAACTGGTTGGAGAAACGCTTAAGATTCCAAGCCATAAGATAGATTCGAGCGAGCCATTGGAAAAGTACGGGATAGATTCGATTTTAGTGGTCCGACTGACCAATAACCTGCGTAAAGTGATGGATAATATCAGCAGTACCTTGTTTTTTGAGTATCAGACTATAGATGCATTAGTAGAGCATTTCATAGATACGAGGAAGGCTTCGTTAATTAGCTTGGTGGGTATGGAGAATGAGGAGCCTGGTGGGCTTCTTGCCGATGAAAAAATTTCCGGTCCATTGTTATCAGAGCGGATCAAATTACCTATGAAGAGGCATCGGCGCTTTATGCCGGTGGCTGATCAGGGAGTTGCGACACCTTCTGTCACGGTTAAGGATATAGCAATTATAGGTCTTTCAGGGCGATACCCCGGGGCAAGAAATGTGGATGAATTCTGGAATAACCTGAAGGCCGGCAAAAACTGCATTTCCGAAATTCCCGAAGACCGCTGGGACTGGCGGAAATACTACGATGAAGAAAAAGGGAAACGTGGATGCATATATACGAAATGGGGCGGATTTATTGAAGATATAGATAAGTTCGATCCTCTATTTTTCAGTATCTCACCCCGTGAAGCCGAGCGGATGGATCCCCAGGAGCGTTTATTTTTAGAAACGGCTTATGCCTGTATTGAGGATGCGGGGTATGTGCCTGCAACCCTTGGCAATAGCAGGAGAATCGGTGTTTTTGTAGGAGTAATGAATGGAAACTATCCGGTTGGAGCCAACTACTCGTCCATAGCCAACCGGGTTTCATATGTGTTTAACTTCCAGGGACCAAGCATAGCAGTGGATACTGCCTGCTCCTCCTCACTGACTGCAATTCATTTGGCTCTGGAAAGCCTGTATAGCGGGATAAGCGAGTGTGCAATTGCAGGTGGCGTCAATTTAATATCGGATGCCAAACACTATGTGAATTTATCGTCAATGACCATGCTTTCTCCGGGTAACCTGTGCAGGTCTTTCGGTGACAAGGCCGATGGCTTTATAGATGCGGAAGGCGTAGGGGCCATTATCTTAAAGCCATTGCAAAAGGCTATTGAGGACGGGGATCATATTTATGGAGTCATAAAGGGGAGCATGATCAATGCCGGAGGAAAGACCAACGGCTATACCGTGCCAAACCCAAATGCCCAGTTCCAGCTTGTTTCA